>CAZMDM010000241.1:0-5340 GCA_964564775.1 uncultured Desulfonema sp.
CGTTCATCATACAGCTTATCCGTGAACGAATCGCCTTTTTCAGCAATCAGATGGTTTCTGTTGAGTAAAAGCCAAAACCGTCTGAATTGTTCGGGTTTGTCCGAATCCCGGATGTCGAATTTTTCATATCTGCTCCGATCATTATGAAAATACAGCCGGATTTCGACAAAATCAGACACGATCACCCATCGGCATGTTCCGCCGACCGCATTGGCATAATCAAACGCCTGCTGAACCGGAGTGCGTCTGTCGTTTTTGCGATGCTGAGGGCTGTCCAGATCGGTTCCCGCGCTCTTGAGTTCGATAACCACCCGAATATCCGCAATAGGTTTACCATCAGCATCCAGCGAGAAAAATCCCAGTGCGCCATCCATTTTGCTAGTATCCACCAGCGTTTTTTGCTCTTCATCCAGATTCCACTGACGCAAGCCTCTGGAATAGTCGTATCCCAGCACATCTCCGAAGAATCTTTGCAAAAAGTCGCTTTGCAGTTGTTCTTCTTTGGCGTGAAGAATGCGCTTCATGGTAATGCCGCTCTGCCATTGCCGGATAATACCGATTTTTTGATCCATATCGGGAATATCCATTTCTGCGGCTTTGGCATCGAGATATTTGTCGCTGAATATGCGGTTATGGAGTTGCATCAATCAGACTCTTAAATCAATTTCAAATATGGAGTTTCTATAATTTAACAAGGAAAATTTTCTTTTCTTTACTATCCGATTCAAATTTTTTTGAATCATCAGTCATAAGCATATTGTAAAAGCCTATGACTGATGGGATTTGGAAGGCAATTTCCGATAGCTCCGAATTTGTATTGCTACAAGTGTTCCAGCAGCTTTCTCAAGAAGAACCATCTATTTCGGTATTTACCGAATCCCTAAGCGTTGTATAGTTCTGTAACGCTCTTTGGCAGCCGTCCGCTTAACAACATAAATGAGCGGCAGGGCATGAACGGGCGACCCAGTTCTATCTGTCGGGCGGCAAAGGTATCCAGTACCTCGGCACGGAAATCACGACCCAGTGCCAGCAGCCTCGCCTGATCTATTCCGGTATCAAGCCCGATCTCATGAAACATGGTTACCATATCTTCTGTGGAAATCAGACCGTGATTGAAGTGATCACTGTAATAATCGCCCTCACGTCCTTTGATCGGAACTCCGTCAACCGTGTTCGCCGGTTGACCGCCGATTCCCGACATGCAGGATTCGAAGCGGATAATGCCTGCTTTGAGAGCAGCTGCAGCATTTCTGAGTGCCGAAGCCATGTTTTTGGTGTGGAAGTGGGCAATGTAGAGCTTGGGATCGGCGTAATCGCGACCGTCCGGACCTTTGCCCATCTCTTTGGGATCCAGCACACGGCTGAAAAACTCATACGCTTTGTGATAATCGGTAACAGAGCCGTCATGGTCCGCGAGTTCTATATCATCTGCCCCGCAATCCAGATAGCGCTTTACAAAGGAAATGGCTATGTCCAGCTTCTCAGCCATAGTGTATTGTTTGTTGAATTTTTCAAAAGGACTTCCCCATATCGTGCTGACCGTACCATTGATTAACATCCCCCGGCTATGCGCGGCTTTGATAACCTGTTCGGTCATTGCAAAGTACTGCTCATGCGTCTTGCCTGAATTGGCTTTCTGATGTTCGGGACAGGTTGAGGTCATCTGGAGTATACGGTCAGGACCGTACCCTGCATCAAAGTCTTTAAAGGCGCGTTCCGCCCCTGTTTCATGGATGGTAATTGCTGTAAGCTCCACATCTCCGCCATTGCGTTTCATCATTTCACCGATGGTTTTGCCGCTCGGCGTCTTGGTATTGCTGTTCAGCAGTCGTTTGATTACTTCTGTGGCATCGGGGAAAAAAGGCACGAATTTCGGATGTCCGTAGTTCGTGGCTTCCAAACGCTTAAAGCCTGCTATGATCAAGCCTTCCAGATATTTGACCTTGGTATCGGTATCAAGGATGGTTTCCAGCGACTGAATACCATCTCTGATCGTGATATCACTGAGTTCTACTTTTTTCCCTGCAAATTGACTTTTTGCAATGTAAACATCAGACATATTTTTTCTCCTCGGATGTTTCGATGTTTTTTGTTGAATCATCAGCCATAAACATAGCAGTCTATGGCTGATAAATTATTAGACCTCTTTCAAAACTGAAATCTGTCCTCCGATTTTCAACGCCGAGCGATAAATCGCCCGGCTATAAGCCGAAGCCTGCTTAAGCAGGCTTGAGCTTTCAGCCCTGAAATTTATTTCGGGGCGTGAAAAAGCAGGAAAAACGGACTTTGGAAAGGGGTCTATTGTTAAAATCTGAAATTCCCGAAAGACGGCTCTCCGATGGGTTTGAGCAGGCTGACTTCGAAAGCCATTGCCAGCCAATCCCGGATTTCGGAAAATTTGATCACGCCATCGGTCAGCAATCTTGCACCACAATAGAACGGATGTGCTTCGCCGTCATATTTTTCGATCATCTTCTGACGGAATGCTTCTTTTTCCTCTTCACTCATGGGCTTGCCTTTTGCTTCACGATTTTTTTCTTCAATCGAAAGCAGCACGCCTGCCGCGCTTCTGCCGCTCATTACACCGGTTCTGGCTCTCATGGTGGAAAACAGAAAATGTGGACGATATGCCCTTCCGCACATGCCGTAATTCGCCGCGCCGTTATCGGGTCCGATCACCATCTGAATTTTCGGAACCTGAGCGCAGGAAACCGCACGCACCATATCTGATCCGTATTTGCCGATGCCCTGATGTTCGGAATCCGAGCCGACCATGTATCCGGGCGCATTCTGCAAAAACAACAGCGGTGTTTTCTCATAAGAACAGCGC
This sequence comes from uncultured Desulfonema sp., assembly GCA_964564775.1. GTDB lineage: Bacteria > Desulfobacterota > Desulfobacteria > Desulfobacterales > DYRC01 > DYRC01. The sequence continues at coordinate 2,831 of CAZMDM010000241.1, forward strand.
ACAATCCACTCCGCAGCTTTTCTTGCTGCTTCAAAGAAGATAATGCCGGGTCCGTTGGATGCAATCACGCCGACCGGAATGCCTTTGATGCGGATTTTGCCTGCAAGGATGTTGTCGCCTCTTCCCGGCGCGTAATCCTTTTTGTATTCGATAAAATAGCTGTCATCTGCAATGGCTTCCAGAATCTTGCGACCGTCAATTGCCTGATGTCCCGCTACGGGCATGAGATCATAAATCGTTTCCGGCGCAACTGCGGGAGGTGATTCGGCATACACATGCGTATGAAGGGTTTGCGGGCGATCCAGCGATAAAATTTCACGAACCCTTAAAATCGCATCTGCCTGATCTTTGCAGAAATGATCTGCGCCGCCGGAAACCTGCGTATGCACTCTTGCGCCGCCCAGATTTTCAGCAGAAATCACTTCGCCGGTTGCCATTTTGACCAACGGCGGACCACCTAAAAACGAATATGACATCTTATCAATCATCACGGACTGACATGCCATAAACACGATGTATGCGCCGCCTGCGGTATTGCCGCCGGTGCTGAGGGTGATCTGCTTCAATCCCATTGCCGACATTCTTGCCATATTGTAAAACATGGAGCCGAAATGCCCGTCATCCGGGAATACATCCGCCTGCATGGGCAGAAATGCGCCGCCGGAATCTGCGATATACACGCAGTTCAAGCCGCAGCGTTCCGCAATTGCCTGAGCGCGAATATGCTTTTTCAGCGTGATCGGAAAATAGGTTCCGGCTTTGACCCGACTATCATTGGCAAAAATCATAGTCCAGTTGCCGTGAATCTTGCCGAGACCCGTAACCAAACCCGCGCATGGCACATCATCCACGCCGTCAGGATAATTCATTCCGAATCCGGCAATCGTGGATAATTCGAAAAATCGGGTATCAGGATCAATCAAATCCTGAATCAGTTCCCGTACCGGACGCTTGCCCTGTTTGAGCAGACGATCCACTGCCGCCTGTCCGCCGGGCCAAACTGCCTCATAAATCCGCTCGTCAAGTTTCTTTTCTTCTTCCAGCCAGAATGAGCGGTTGTCCATATTATCTGTCATATTCTTAAAATCCTTTATTCAAAAATTTTCTATGGAAATTGCCAATTTCATTCCGTTGATTACCGGCATATCACCATCTTTAAGTCCTGCCGTAATCCAAAGTTCGATGGCATCAATGAGGCTTTCTCGTGCATCTTCAAAGTTATCCTCCTGTGTCATACACCCGGGCAGCGGGGGAGCTATTGCCACAATACACCCCATCTCCGAATCTTTGCGATATTCGGCAGTTTTCAAAATCGTTTTCACATAGTCTTTGAAGCTGACATATCTCATGGCTGCCTCTCTTTTTTAATTATTTCCCCTTATACACCGGCTTTCTCTTTTCACGGAATGCCGCAAGTCCCTCAAGCCGATCTTCGGTTGGAATCGTTACCCAATACGCGTTGGATTCGATGGCAAGCCCAGTGTTCAGATCAGCTTCAAGTCCGTAATTGATGGCATATTTTGCCTGCTCAATGGCAATGGGTCCAGTTTCGCAGATCATGGCTGCCATTTTTTTGCATTCGCTAATCAGTTCGGCAGGTTCGCAGATTTTGTTGACCAATCCGATTTCCAATGCCTCTTTGGCATCTACCTGACGACCTGTGAAAATCAACTCTTTTGCCTTGCCGCGCCCGATCAATCTCGGAAGCCGCTGAGTTCCTCCGGCTCCGGGAATAATCGCGAGCTTGGTTTCCGTCAAGCCCATTTTTGCCGTATTTGCCGCAATGCGAATATCGGATGCCAGAGCAAGCTCAGTCCCGCCGCCGAATGCAAATCCGTTGACCGCAGCAATCACCGGCTTGTTTAAATATTCAATCGAAGTAAATAAGCTTCGGATCGTGAAAATAAATTCTTTCACCTTTTCTGGCGGCAATGTTGCCCGCTCTTTTAAATCCGCGCCGGAACAAAACGCCTTTTCTCCCGCGCCGGTGATGATAATCACCCGAATATCGCTTCTGAATCTCAAGCTTTCGATTTTATCTCTGAGCGCATACAAGAGCGCGAAATTGAACGAATTCATCACATCAGGACGATTGAGCGTCAGAAGCGCAACCTGATCCTGTTCTTCCGAAAGCAGCACCGTGTCTGTCATTATGTTTTACCTCCGTTTTAACCTCACCCCCGCCCCTCTCCTGATAGACGATGAGAAAACTCTCTCTCCATTCCGAGGAGGGCAGGGGAGGGGGTTAAGCAGTTTTGATCTTCGCGTCTTCTTCTCTGCCCAACTCTTTGGTTGCCATTTCGCGCAGCTTGTATTTCTGAATCTTGCCGCTGGCAGTTGTGGGATATTCATTCACAAAGAAGAAGAAAGCTGGAATTTTATGAAATGAAATTTTATCCTTACAAAATGCCTTCAGTTCTTCTTCACTTGCTGTTTCATTAGGCTTGAGCTGCACATACGCTGCCACTTCTTCACCGTATTTGCGGCTGGGAACGCCGACCACCTGAACG
>CAZMDM010000242.1:0-10391 GCA_964564775.1 uncultured Desulfonema sp.
GGGGGCAAAACTACAACAAGCCCCCCGCACCAGTCCGGGCGGGGGGCAATGCGTGAGCGAATGAGTAGGTTAATAACGCTTGATTTATGCGCGTAAATAAAATCTGCGAACACCCCACTCATCGGGCCGGAAATCACGATCTGTTTGCACATTTTCAAAGGCTGCCCAGACCCCGCGCCTCCCTGATACAAAATTTTTCGGCCCACACCCGAAAACAGGGGAATTACGGCACCAACCGATTCTTTATCCCCGCCCGCCATAATCGAAAGAGTGGCATTTCTGGCTCCTACATCTCCGCCAGATACTGGCGCGTCAATCGCGGATACGCCCAAGTTTTTGGCAAAGGCATATATTTCACGGGCAAGTTCCGGTTTGGTGGTGGTCATATCCACGACAATACTGCCCTGCCGGATTCCTTTGAAAATGCCGTTTTCTCCGAAATATACCTCACGCACATCTTTGGGAAATCCCACAATGGTAAAAATCAGATCCGAAGATTTCGCGACTTCTTCGGGAGATGCTGCCCATCGCGCACCGTTCTCAAGCAGAGAAACAGCTTTTTCCATAGAACGATTATATACCGTCATGGAAAAGCCTTGGTTCATAATGTGTTGGCACATGCTACGTCCCATAACGCCTGTGCCGATCCAGCCGATTCGGGTGGTCTTGGGAGAAATTTCAAACATGACTACCTCTTTTGATTTTGCATTTTGCACGTTAAACCTTGCTCTGTCCTTTTACAACCGATACCAGAGTATCCACGGCGTCTTTCAGATGCTGAGTCTGATCCGATAAGCTTACCGCACTGTCCGCGTGATCCATAACCACTTTGCTCAATTCTTCGGCAGCAGTATTAACGCTGCTGATCCCTTTCTGCTGACTGCCTGTGGCATCGGAGATCGCAGACATCAGGAGGCTGACTTTTTCGGAACTTTCGCTTGCCTGAGAAAATGCGGCAGCAGTATTTTTAACCATGTCCGAAACATCTCTGAGCTTTCCGTTGATGCGGTCAATCAGTAGCGAAGAATTTTTCGCAGCGGTCGCGGTATTCGATGCCAGATTCCGTACTTCGCCGGCAACCACAGCAAATCCAGCACCTGTTTCACCGGCTCTTGCGGATTCGATAGCCGCATTCAGTGCGAGAAGATTGGTCTGAAATGCAATGCCGTCAATATTTTTCACAATCTGATACGCCTGTTGGCTGTCTTCGGAAATATCTGCCATTGCCTGTGTCAGATCGTTCAGCGCATTTTGTATCCGAATCACGGATTGGCGAACCTCTTGCTGCATCAGTGTATCGGCTTGACGGGAATTATCCGCTATGGTCCGGGTCAGCATGTTCATTTCTTCAAGCGACGCGGAAATCTGCTCGATACTCGAAGCCTGTTCCGCAGTTCCGTCTGCGATCAGATTACCAGCATGGGCAACGGTGTCGGAACTGCTCTCCAGAAAATCGATGATATCCATAAACCGATCTCTGACATCACGAAGTTCTTTCGAACTCAGATTTTTCAGCCCCTGAAAGATTTTTCTGAAAGGTACTATGATCGAACGATTCACGATTGCCGATGAAAATACCGCAAATGCGATAATCAGCATTAGTCCGATGCCGATGCTTTTCATCGTGTAATCAAGTTTCAGCCCTGCGCGTTTCTGCTCCTCTTGCAAAGCAGATTTCTGTATTTCATATTGTTTTCCGAGTTTTTCAAAAAGATTTTCCATGATTTTGCTTTGATTTCCCGCGTCCATCAGCGCGGAAATATCTTTGAGCGTGGAAGTCGTTCTGTTGACTTCTTTTCTCGCGGCAATCTGCGGCTCGGCTTCGGTTTCGATCCATAATCTGACCGATGATTCCAAACGCTCCATATTTTTCGTAATGCTTTCTTTGGCATAAAAATTGTTGATTAGCGATTTCAGCCTAAAAAGATCGCTTTTCAATATCCCGCAATGATTCCGATAATATTCTGAGAAACGCTCATCATGGAAAATGATAAAATTCAGAACCGCATTTTCCATTGCCAGCATGGTTGCCTGAACAGAATTGAGCAGCTTGGCGCCGCTTTCATATTCTGCTTTGAAAAAAACAGCTTTCATCTCCGCTATATCCGCGTGTTCGAATATCTGTCGAACAGAGATGAAATTTCTGAAGAGTTCGCATCTGTCTGCCGGCTGATCCGATGCCGGATTCATGTCATCTGCCCGGGATAAAACAGCTTTGAACTGATTTTTCCAGATTTCTGTCTGCTGTTCCAAAACAGCCATGTATTCTGCCACAGATTCCCGATTGTACGCATCGGAAACGATTTCACGCAGCTTTTTTATATCATCCTTAAGTATTTTAGATATTTGCTGATACTGTTCCAGAAATTTTTCATCGCCGGAACTGAGAAAACTATAATGGTTTGTTTCCATCTCCGATATGTCGTTGATCATCGCCAAAGCCGCAATTTTGGCTTTTGTATCTCCCGCCCAGTCAAAAGTTCTGACAATCGTATCTGAAGTTGCCCGGATTTCTTCGGACAACTCTTTTTTATGGCTCTGATGCAGCATTTCATTGAGATAACCTGTATTTTTTATTCCGATATCTGCTTTTCTCCTTTCTGCGATTTCCGGTTCCGCGACCTTCTGATGCCATTGTTCGATAACGGGAATGATGCTTATAAAAAATTCTTTGTGTTCCCGATGTTCACGCGATGGATGAGTATCTTCATATTCTGCGATATGCCGGATTTCTCCGATCAGGTGATCTTTGGAAGAAATATAAGCCTGATAAAACTTTTCCTGTCCCGTAGCTAGAAATTCTCTTTCCGCATTGACCATCTGTATCAGCAAGTTCTGAATAACCATCCCGTTGCGGCTGATATTATGAAAATGTCCGAGTTCCTCATTGCTTATCAGCATCTGGCGGATTACAGCAATGCTCATCATCCCCAAAATCGCCATCAACAGCAGAGATATTGCGGTTCCCCAGACAATCTTGGTTCGCAGTCCCATATTATCGAACATCATACTCTTCCTCCGATTCGGGATAGATATGATCGTATAAAAAAACTTGTTTCAGATAATGAATATATATTATTATGGATCAGGCTTCAATTGAAAACTTGTCTGCTTTGCAAAAGGAGGGTGTCTTATGGGAAAAAGATCGTATATGATCGTGGCAATCATTCTTGCAGTGATAGCAGCATCCGAGCTGTATGCCGAAGAACCGGAAGTTTTTAAGCTGGGACTGATGAGTTCATTTATCGAACCGTTCACTTCTGTTGCAGAAACCCAGAAAAAAGGTGTTCTGCTCAAAGTCGGGCAGATCAACAGATCCGGAGGCTTGAATATGCCATGGGGAAAGGCGAAGGTAGAGACTGTTATCAAAGATGACAAAGCGGATATTCCTACGGGAGTGGCTCTTTTCAAAGATATGGTCGGAAAAGACGGGATTCATGCGCTGATCGGTCTGACATACAACCCTTTGATGGCAGCAATCAACCATGAATGCAAAACAAGCCCGATACTCTTTTTACCCGCGTGTGTTCCTGCTTCGGATTCATTCAGAAAAGGCAATCCAGCAGAAGGCATGTTTTCAGTGGCATTCACCCCCTGGAGCATCGGATATCTGGCAGGCGGATGCACGATCAAAACGCTTGCCAAAAAGAATATTTACTTTTTGTCCAGAAGCGATTCATGGGGAGGCTCTACTTTGGAAGGATTGAAAAAGGCATCGGAAACCTTCGGCGGAAAGATTGTCGGTGTTTCGGAAACCGAAAAAGGAACTCAGGATTACATACCGGTTCTCAATACGGTCAAAACAGCATCTCCCGATGCGTTCCTGAGCTGCGCGTTCGGTTCGGATGCGGTAATGAATCTGAAGCAGGCGCATGAACTCGGACTTTATGGCAAAATGCTGATTTTCAGTACATGGATCACCAACGTTGTCGCGTCTCAGATTCCCGATAACGCATTGAAAGATTTGTATGCACTGACCTATTATTATTACGGACTGGAAAATTTCGACGACCGGGAACTTGCAAAATCTGCCAAAAAGTTCACCGAAGATCATATTGCAATGTGGAAAGAGCCGCCCGATGCTTATGGCGCGATCGCATATATGGCTGCCGATATTCTGTTTCAGGCAGTGGAAAAAGCAGGAAGTTTCGAAGTCGGCACAGTCAGAGGAGTTATTGCCAAATCTCATTTTTCAACGATCAAAGGCAATGTGTATTTCCGCGAAGATCATCAGATGGTTTCCAAGTACATGGCATTTCTGGTACACGGAAAAGCAGCCGATGAAAAGAAAACCACCTCCGATATTTTCGATGTGGTCGGCTATTTCGGCGGAGAAGAATCGCTTCCGTCTCTGAAATCGCTGGGATACTGAAACATGCTGTCAGATGCGGATATCCCATGATTTCAACTCTTCCATCAAGGCGTAATCGGTCATATCGCATTTGATGGGCGTGATGGTGATATAGTTTCGGGGCAATGCGTTGCCGTCAATTTCTGGGTCATCGCCGTAGGAGTGAATAAAATCGCCGCAGAGCCAGTGATAGGTATGGTTACGCGGATCGAGTCGCCGCTCGTAATATTCCGAAGCAGGTCTGGTTCCCTGACGGCTGATTTTCACGCCCGCCATCTCTTTCAGCGAACCGTTGGGGACATTGATATTCAGAAAGGTTCCGCGCGGCAGTCCTTTTTCAAAGATATGATGAGCAATTCTCTGAGTAAATACTGCGGCTGCACTGAAATCTCCAACATCGAATCCCTGTAAGGAAACAGCTATGCCCGGGATTCCGTACAGAGCGCCTTCTTTGGCACCGGCAACTGTCCCGGAATAGTTGACATTGATACCGACATTTGCACCGCGGTTGATGCCTGAAATCACCAAATCCGGTTTCTGCTCCAGCAATTCCAGAATGCCCAACTTCACGCAGTCCGCGGGCTTTCCGTTGACCGCATAGCCGGAAAAGCCGTTGCACGAGATTTTTCTGGCTCTGAGCGGCTCGTAAATCGTGATTCCGTGGCTGACTGCGCTTTGCTCCCGATCCGGTGCGATCACCGTTACCGAATGCTGATTCGAAAATTGTCTGTAAAGCGCGCGCAAGCCTTCTGCGTATATACCGTCATCATTGGTTAAAAGAATGTTCATATGGATTGGTTCCGACTTCCTTTGCGTTTGAATCGGGATGCAGGGAATGGTCATCCGCTGATCCTGATAGCGATTTTATGTTCGATAGTCGATACTGTCAACAAATTAAAGGGCGGAATATATTCCACGCTCACTGCGATTTCTCTTGCCCATGAATTTCGTAAGTGGTATGATTTTGATATAAAAATAATCCGATCCCCTTATTTCGAAAGGCGGCTGAAAATGGATAGCGACAATCTTGTTTTTCTGGAAGTATTGGAATGGTTTGACAATAGCGGCAACCGACTGGCATATCGGATTCCCCAGAACGGGTCTGCGGATATCAAGTTCGGTGCGCAGCTCATTGTCCGTGAAAGTCAGGCAGCAGTATTTTTTTATCAGGGCAAAGCGGTCGGTGCGTTCGGTCCGGGACAGCATACGCTGAAAACCGCAAATATTCCCCTTCTGACCAAGATTGCCAGTCTTCCCTGGGCATTTCACAGCCCCCTGCGTGCCGAAGTCTGCTTCACCAATCTCAAGGTATTCACCAATCTGAAATGGGGAACCCGGTATCCGGTGGCATTCAGGGATTCGGAATTGGGAGTGATCCGGCTTCGGGCTTATGGGATGTTCAATATTCGGATTTTTCAGCCGATTACGTTTATCAACACGCTGGTCGGGACGCAGAATATTTATACGGTCGAGGAAGCGGAAGAATATTTAAGCGGGGTGATCGTATCCCGATTCAATGATTATGTCGCTGAGGTCATGGATTCGATATTCACGCTTCCGACAAAATACGATGATATTTCGGCAGGACTTTCCGTCCGGCTGAAAGAAGATTTCAAACAATTCGGCATTGCACTGAGCAATCTGTACATCAATGCGATTACGCCGCCGCCGGAAGTTCAGCAAGCAATTGATGATCGCAGCAGAATCGGCGTGTTCGATGATATGAACAAGCTCTTGCAGATGAAAGCGGCAATGGCACTGGAAAAAGCCGCTCAGGCAGAAAACAACGCTATGGGTGCAGGACTCGGAGTGATGATGCCGGGCATGATAGCGCCGTATTTGGGGGCGATCCGGCAAGAATCCGAAACAGTCTGTGCCAACTGCAAAAAGCATATTTCCAAAGACGTCAGATTCTGCCCGGACTGCGGACATCGGCAGCCGTAATATGAAATCTGTCGCTTATTTTTCAGATTCGATATGATAACACGATGAAATTCAATTATAATTTATATTTATGACAGATATGCTGCCATATTTCATACTTTGCGCTTTCCTCTGAGACTTCGATATGATACAAGTTTATCAATATTGACTCTGTTTATGAATCTGGTGATCAGTATGAACAAACGACGAACGCCTCTGTTTTGGAAACTGTTTCCGACATTTCTGATAATGATTTTGTTGCCTCTGCTGGCAGAAAGCGGATATGCGACCTATTCCATGCGCCGCTTTTTTTTGGAACAAACCGAAATGAATCTGGAGCTTAGAGCCAATCTGATCCGTCCGGAAATGACGCGCCATATTCTGGGAAACGATGAAAAATCGGTGGATTCTCTTTGCAAAAGTGCGGGAAAGCTTTCCGATACCCGGATTACGGTCATCATGCCGTCCGGCAGAGTGATCGGCGATACTGAAACTGATCCTGCCAAAATGGAAAATCATTCCGGCAGACCTGAAATTGTAAAGGCATTGTCAGGGCAGAACGGCAGTATCACCCGATACAGCAGCACACTTCAGCAGACCATGATGTATCTGGCTGTTCCGATTCTGGAAAAAGGGAATGTGATTGCTGTTCTCAGAACTGCCATGAGTATCGGTTCGATTGATCGGTATTTTCAGAAAATCAGACTTCGCGTATCGTTCGGTGTCTGTGTGATCGCGGTGATTGCTGCCGGGATGATCCTGTTTGTTTCCAAAAAAATCAGCGATCCGATTGAGAAAATCCGCAAAGGTGCGGAAGCGTTTGCTAGCGGAAATCTGCAATACCGGCTGTCCGTATCCGAATCTTCGGAAACAGCGATGCTTGCAAAAACCATGAATGATATGGCAAAGAATCTGGATGAGCGGATGCAGACCATTATCCGGCAGCGTAATGAATTTGAGGCGGTTCTCTCCAGTATGACCGAAGGCGTGATCGCGATCAGTCTTGATGAAAAAATTATCAGCATCAATCAGACCGGAGCAGAAATGTTTCAGCGTCAATGCTCCGAAATGCTGAATAAAAGCATTCAGGAAGCCATCCGCAATCCTGATCTGCATCGCTTTGTAAAACTTGCCATGTCCGATGACAAGCCTTTGGAACAGGACCTGTATTTTTACCATAACGGCGATACCATACTCAATACAAGAAGCTCTGTGCTGAGAAATGCCAAAGAACAGCGCATCGGCACTTTGCTGGTGTTAAATGATGTTACCCGGCTCAGAACATTGGAAAACATGCGCCGGGATTTTGCCGCCAATGTCTCGCATGAGATCAGAACCCCTCTGACCGCAATCAAAGGATTTGCGGAAACGCTGAGAAACGGTGCGATCCACACGCCTGATGAGGCACTGCGGTTTGTCGGAATCATCGAAAACCACGCGAATCGTCTCATTGCCATTATCGAAGACTTGATGAGCCTGTCGCGGATCGAGCAGAAATCTGCCAATAAAGAAATCAAACTGACGCTTGAGCCTATCAAGCCTCTGCTGCTTTCGGCAGTTCAGCAGTGTCGGGAAAAAGCAGAGGAAAAACATATTCTTGTCGAAGTCGGATGCCCGGAAGAACTTTCGGCAAATATTAACATGCCGCTTCTGGGGCAGGCATTTGTGAATCTTCTGGACAATGCGGTCAAATACAGCAATCCCGATAGCAGCGTGCGGATCGATACCGTCTGTTCGGACAGCGAGATTGCGATATCGTTTCAGGATACCGGCATCGGTATTGCCAAAGAGCATCTGCCCAGATTGTTCGAGCGCTTTTACCGGGTGGACAAATCCAGAAACCGGAAACAGGGCGGAACAGGTCTGGGGCTTGCCATTGTCAAACATATCATAGCAGCACATAACGGATATATCACGGTCAGCAGTGAGATTGGCAAAGGCAGTATATTTACGATTCATCTTCCGATTGCGTAAGGACGATGGAGTTTTTTGTATGTCAGATAATCATTTTCTTCTTGACAAAAGCAGCCTGATTGAACTCAAATGGCAACTGATCGGTATTCTAGGCAAGGGATTTATCGATCTGCTGTTCTCCACGATCCGAATCGAAAGTGTCGGTGCAGAGCCTGTCAGAGAACTCATCGAATCGGGACGGGCGATCGGAGCAATATGGCATTCGAGAATACTGGCAGGCTGCTATCTGCATCGGAACCGGAACGCTACTGCTTTGGTGAGTCAATCCGATGATGGTGAAATTATTGCCAGAATTCTGCACAGACTGGGATATGAGACCATCCGGGGATCCACGACTCGCGGAGGACTTCGGGCATTGGCAGAGCTGGTCAGAAAACTGAAAGAAACATGTCAGCCTGCGGTGATCACTCCTGACGGACCTCAGGGACCCCGATTCAGGGTTCAGCCCGGCATTATCGCGCTTGCCAGAAAAACCGGCTATCCGATTCTGCCGATCACATACAGTGCGAAAAAAGCCAAATTTTTTGCCAGTTGGGACCGCTTTATGCTGCCGTTCCCGTTCACAACGTGCAGGGTAATTTATGGAAATCCGATATATGTTCCTGAAAATGCAGATAAACAACTCGAAGAACTTTGCCGTGTCCGGCTTGAAACAGAGCTTTGCCGGATTACCGATGAAGCAGATCAGGAGTACGGACATACGCTTATCTGATCCGATGATGTTCGAATACCGCGTAAAGAGGCTGGTATGGCTTACAAGATAAAATCCAAAGAGATATCCGGTAAAGCTCAGATTGTTACGATTGACCGTTGCCCGGACGAATGTCCGATCTGCTATACCAGCCTGAATTTCAAGCTGATTGCTGCCGCATACCATTATCATCGCGCGCCCAGAGTTCAGGTCGTGTTCCGGTGTATGAAATCCGCATGCAGCGAACTGTTTATTGCCACATACCATAAAGTGAGTGAAGGGCTGTTCGGATTGAAAGAAGTCGTACCGATATCACCCAAACCTCAGCAGCATTCCGCTGTGATTCAGGGTTTATCTCCAATGTTTCAGGGGATTTATAAACAGGCGGTTGCTGCCGAATCATCGGGATTGCGGCAGTTGTCCGGGATCGGATTTTATAAGGCACTGGATTTTCTGATCAGAGATTTTCTGCTTTCCGAGCATTCCGAGCATGAACCTCAGATCAGCGCATCCACGCTTGCCGGATGTATCGAAAATTTTATCGAGGATGCCAATATCAGAAGCTGTGCCAAAGTTGCCCGATGTTTTTCTGACCGGCAGTCTTTTCACACTATGCAATGGGAATCCAAAGATATTGAAAATATAAAACTTCTGATACGACTTACGGTCAATTGGATCGAAAGCTCTGTACTGACCCGGCAGTTTGCCAAAACTACGGAAGATTTCCAAATTACGAATACGCCGATTCCTCAGATACCGGAAATTGTTCAGCCATCTCCGATGATACTGCCATCTTTGTCGGAGGAAAGCCCCGAAGAGCCGGAAGAAACGGTCAGAGAAGTGGAAGTTACCGATGTGGAAGGCATGGATATTGTCAGCCTTATCAGTAAGTTTTCTATTTCTCATTCGCTGAGCGCCAAAGATATCCGCGACCTGATTTCATTTTTGGAAATCCGAAAATACAGCAAAGGCGAGTTTATTGTCCGAAAAGGAGAACAGGGCAGAAACCTGTTTATCATTTTATCCGGAAGAGCCGAAGTGGTTGGTGAAGACGGATTGCATATCGCGATTTTGGATCGAGGCGAAATTCTGGGCGAAATGAGCCTGATCAGCGGCAGTCCCATTACTGCAACGGTGCGAGCCTTGGAACCGGTCGAACTTCTGTGTCTCAGCGGCAAAGATTTCGGGGAAGTTCTGAAGCGTTTTCCGTCTGTACAGATGTTTTTTGCAAAGCTTCTGGCAGATCGTCTGATGAAAACCAACAAAGCCCGGTCAGAAGAATTTTCATCGGGCATGGCGGGAAAATTGTCCGAGATGCCGCCATCCGAACTGTTTCAGGTATTCAATATCAATCAGAAAACCGGTGTTTTGGGACTGAATCTGGTCAGAGGGCGCGCGGAAGTGGCATTCAAAGAGGGGCAGATGATCCGTGTCAAATTCGGAGAACTGGAA
>CAZMDM010000243.1:0-4742 GCA_964564775.1 uncultured Desulfonema sp.
AACTTATCGGCTGTGATGAGTTGTGTCGCAACCTTGTAACCTGTTGGCTCCAACAGTCCGATCAGTTTGTCGGAAATCTTCTTTTGCGCGTAGCTGACATAAAAAATTGCCGAGCGATACTGCGCGCAGATGGCCGGGCCCTGTCTGTCAACCTGAGTAGGATCATGGATTTCGAAAAACAGCCGAGCCAGTTTTTCAAAATCGGTCTGAGTCGGAGCATAAATAATTTCAGCAGTTTCAATATGCCCCGGATCTCCCTTGCAGACTTCTTTGTATGTCGGATTCTGTGTATGACCGCCCATATACCCGACCTGAGTTGAGATAACGCCCTTTTCTTTCTGAAAATAATGCTCGACTCCCCAGAAACATCCGCCTGCAAAATAGGCGGTTTCGGTTTTCTTTTCTTTGGATGAAGGCGTAAAATTCAGAGAAATCGAATTGACGCAGTGTCGGATATTTTTTGCGGTAAATTTTTCGCCTGCAAATACATGCCCCAGATGAGCGCCGCAGTTGGCACAGACGATTTCGGTTCGAATGCCGTCTTTATCGGGAATCTGTTTGATTGCTCCGGGAATTTCATCATCAAAGCTGGGCCATCCGCAGCCCGAATCGAATTTATCCTCAGAACGATACAAGGGCGCGTTGCAGCGTTTGCAAGTATAGACGCCGGTTTCCTTGTGCTGATAAAACTTGCCGGAAAACGGCATTTCCGTACCTTTGAAAAGAATCACTTTTTCTTCTTCGGGAGTCAGTTGGTTGTATTTCATGGCGTTATCCTCTCCGAAACTCAGCGTTCCGATGATTAAGAGAAAAAACAATATAATAAAGGCTTTGTATCTCATAAATTCTCCTTATATACTTCCGCCTACCAAAACAATAATCATGCAGATAATCAGAATCATGGAAAGAACGACCATGATTTCGGGAAACGCGGAAAGACTGATTTCTCCCCGCTGTATTTTTCTTCTGAGATACAGAAATTCCCACCCAGCAATCACAATAATCGCACCTGCCAAGAGAAAGCAGAATAAGGCTATCAGACGCAATTCGGTCTGTACGCGCAGCATGTCGGTTTTATCTGCCCATTTGACAAACAACTCGAACTTGCCGACAACAAATCCGAATGCAACCAGAGATATGCTTGTCCGGCACCATGCCAAAAAGGTTCGCTCATTTGCCAAGTGTGTTTTCAGATCGTCTTTATCGCACAGACGTTTTCCCAATGACGGATTTTCGCAGGATTGTTCTTGTTCTTTAGGATTCATGCTCATATTTAATAAGCTAATAACTGTAATTCTTTTATAAAACGATAATCTCGCTGATTCTTTGTAATAAAATTCTGATTCAGTGTAATAGCCGTTGCCGCAATCAGAGCATCGGGTATTGCCAATCCGTGACTTAACCGATATTGACGCAGCAGATGAACTGTTTTATCTGAGATTTGTTCATCCAGCCTGATAACTCGGAATCGTTTCAGAAGCAGCATCAATCAGAATGTCCGTATCAATAATAGTCAATGCGTCCACAAATCACGCTCTCCATTCATTATTTCGCAATTTGCGTACCCATGCCGAGCTTCGGGTTCGTTATCGTTTGTCATCAGAATCAGATCGATAAATATTTGAAACCATTTTGCTTTGGCTTTCATGCTTTCATCTGAACGATGATGAGATATTGTTTTTTCTGTCATTTATTACCCGCGCCTTGCCCCAGTTATTACAGCAATAAATGTACGCCGACAGAGGCAAAATAACCCGCCGCCACTGCCCATGCCCATTTCAGATGACCGAAAAAGGTGTAATGTTCTTTTGCCAGTCCCATCAGCGCGACTCCGGCAGCCGAGCCGATAGAGAGCAGCGAACCGCCGACACCTGCGGTCAGCGTTACCAGCAGCCACTGGTTCAGCGGCATTTCCGGTTTCATCGTAAGAACAGCCAGCATTACCGGCACGTTGTCAATCAGAGCCGAAAGTAGTCCTACAATCACATTGGCGCTTGTGGGACCATGTACTTGATACAGATACCGGGGTATGCCTTCCATATAACCGATGGTGGCAAGTCCGCCGATACACATCACCACTCCGTAGAAGAACATCAGCGTATCCCATTCCGCTCTCGATAAAAAATAGAAAATATCATAGCCTTTGGGCGGTTTGTAATCCGAAAGCAGTATATCTTCTTCTATCGGCTGAAATGTCTCGCTTTTTTTCAGCCAATATCCATAGAGCTTCAGAATCCCCAGTCCCGTCATCATTCCGAATACAGAAGGAAGATGGAGAAAACTGTGGATTGCAACTGATCCGAAAATGGTGAACAGCAGCAAACCTACCGCGATCCATCCCCCGCGCTTGATCTCATGACGTTCCGAAAGCGGAGGAAGCTTGATTCCCGGCACGGCAAACGACATGATAAATGCCGGAATCAGCCAATTCACCAACGCGGGGATGAGAAGCCTGCCGAATTCGAAAAAGTGTACCAATCCTTTCTGCCAGACCATCAGCGTGGTTACATCTCCGAAAGGGCTGAAAGAGCCGCCCGCATTCGCAGCCACAACCACATTGATACAGCCTACGGTTACTGCTTTCTTATACTCTCTGCCTACTGACAATACGACAGACCCCATGATCAGCGCGGTGGTCAGGTTGTCGGCTATCGGGGAAAGAAAAAAAGTGAACAAGCCGGTCAGCCAGTAAATTGTCCGCAATCCGAATCCCCGCGACACCAGCCATGCGCGTATCGCATGAAATACACCGCGCTCTTCCAATACGTTCACATAGGTCATTGCTGAAAGCAGAAATAGAAAAATTTCCGTATATTCGAGCAGATAATGCTTGGCTGCCTCGCCTGCACGATGCGTGTCTCCGTGAGCATTATAATACAACGCGATAGCAATCCATATCAAACCCGCAGCCATCATCAGGGGCTTGGACTTCCTCAGTTTCAGATATTCTTCGGCAAAAATGAAGAGATATGCAATCACAAAAATTATCAGAGAAAAGGGTCCTACCCATGTGTCTGTAAGTGTATGTTCCAATGTTTGATACTTCCTTTGTTTTTTTTATCGCTTTATATATGCTGAATCTGCAATGTATCGCGAATTTTCAATTTCCGCATGACACCCCATCTCTAAGGTGTCATGTGGAAATTCGAAATCATTATTAAAACTGCGGCAGAACCTGCGGCTTGACCGGCTTTTTCACAAAGAATCCGAGCGGGTCAATTTCTTCCCGAATCAGCCGAAGCTCTTCTTGGGTCGGTGCAGGAAATTGGGTTACATTATCGGCAACCATCAGATCGAATCCAGTAGATGCCTGAACACTCTCTACCGTCTCACCCGGCAGCGTATGCAGAATCTTCATGCGATGAGTTTTATCGTCAAAGCCCATAATCGCTTTAGTCGTGATCACCCGATAGGGTCCCTCACCGACCAGACCTGCGCGTTTTCGGGCATCGGGGCTGCCGTCCAGAAAGCCCGGACTGGTGATATAATTGAGTTTTTCATTGAACTTGCGTTTTTCATGCGGAATAATCAGAATGGTACGCTCGCATGAAGACGCCATATCGCTTGCGCCGCCGCTGCCCGGAAGCCGCGTTGTGGGCGTCAGATAATCATCCGGGAACTTGCCCATCATGGTTGAATTGAGATTGCCATAAGGGTCAATTTCCGCGCCACCGATGAATCCGTAATCGCAAAACCCGCGCTGGGTCAGTTCGAATGCCCGGTTCAAGCCTCTGACATACGACGCACCGCTGGAAGTTCTTGAATCTCCGACTGAAAACGGCAATCCGCTGTCCAATGTTGGACCCACCGCACCGGCTTCGAATACCGGAATAATGCCCGGAGCATGGGTTTTTCGTGCCAGAAGTGTGGCAATCATGGGCAGTCCTGTGCCGACAAACACGACCTTATTATCTTCCAATATTCTTGCGCCTGCAACAACAATCATTTCCTGCGGGGTATAGTCTGTACCGACTGATAACATAAGCACTCCTTATAGCAATATCTCGTAATTTCGCAATTCGGCATGATGTTCTTCCAAAATTTTCTGCACCGGAAACTTATTGATAAAATCCCCGACATTTTGAGCAGCAAAAATATATTCGCCGTAATATGCCTTCAGTGGCTTAAAATCATTTTTACTCAGATGTTTGGCAAGCGCATGGAAGGTCGCGATATGCTCTTTGTTGAAATAGTAATACATGCCACAGCTTGTGGGATACGCGCCGTAAGGAACCTGTACCACCGCATCCACCGCGAAAAACGGAATGGTTACCGCATCGGGATTGCGCCGAATCATCTCGTGCGGCACAATCTGCTCGCAGGTAACGATGGTGTGTTTTGCCGCCATTGCCATTTCCGGGCATGTTGCTTCGGTGCCGCGAATAATGCAGTTGCCGTATTTGTCCGCAGACTGCACATGGATCACCGCAACATTCGGATAACTTGCCGGAACTAAAACAATAGGCGTTTTGGTGAACGGGCATTCCATGACCTGAGCGCGACATTTTTGTAAAATATCGCTGCCCAAAGGACCTCTTACCGGAAGAAAGGTCAAGCCCATTGCACCCGCCTTGAATCTGGCAGACATGTTGTAATTGCTCCAGTCTTCCAGTTCGAGCCTACCATTTTCTGCAAGATAGCGAAAAATCGGGGAAAGCCCAAAAGACTCATGCGCCCAGTAAGCAAATTCGATGCGTTTGATGGAAAAATGCTCCGGCATGATTGCCATTGCACCACCCAAA
>CAZMDM010000244.1:0-5160 GCA_964564775.1 uncultured Desulfonema sp.
ACGGAAAAAGCCGGGCTGATTACGATTCTTGCCAACGGGCTTATTTGGATTACTCATAACAATCCGATGCTGTCCGCGATTGCCATTTTATGGACATCCGCGATTCTGTCTTCGTTTATCAACAACGCGCCGTATGTGGCAACCATGATTCCGCTGATTCAGCAACTGCCTGCCTCGGCAAATATGAACGGTACATTGTGGTGGTCCCTTCTTCTCGGAACATGTCTCGGAGCAAGCGGGACATTGGTGGGCGCGCCCTCCAACATGATCGTGGCAGGGCTTTCGGGCAGAAACGGATATCCGATTTCGTTCATGCGCTTTACCAAAACCGGCGCACCGATTATGATCGGAACCATGCTGGTGGCAACGATCTACATATTGCTCCGATATTATGTTCATTAAGCGGTATTTTATTTGACAAAACTATTGCAGTGTAATACGATGTATTACATGATTAACTATCTTGAAGAAATACTGAAACGAATAAAAAAGGGGATTTTGCCCAAAGAGATATTTATCCATTTCAATAACGCGTTTGCTTCTATTGATATGACTAAAGACCTAAGCTTATTCGATATTAAACAATTAAAACATTCGGAAGAAAAAGAACGGATATATTACAGATTGAGAAAAGGAAAATACAGAGCGATATTCTATATCGAAAACGGCGATATATTTGTGATTGCTCTTGATAAAAGAGAGGAGGTATATAGAAAATGGCTGTGATTTCCATACGCCTGAATGCTGAAGAGGAGAAAATGATTTCCTTTCTTGCAGAAGAATATGAACAGGATAAATCCGGTCTTATCAGATTATCCCTGAAACAGATGTATGAGGATTACGTTGACAAAAAAATAATTGAAAATTATGAGAAAAAAGAAAAGAAGAGCAGAAAAAAATTTGTAACGGCTGAAGATATTATGAACAATATTTCAGATATCTGATAAGCGTTTCAATGTAATAGTCTCAACGATTCTTTATTGCCCTTATCGTGGGATAAGGGTTTTCTTTTTCTGCATAGACAGATCGCGCCAAATCGGATCGGAAAGGATGAAAAAATATGGAAAACACGCTTTTTTACGGAGATAATCTTGATATTCTGAGAAAACGGATCAAAGATGAAACAGTTGATCTGTGCTATATTGATCCGCCATTCAATTCGAAAAGAACATATAATCAGATATATATGAATATCGGGGAGGATAAAGCGCAGACACAGGCATTTATTGATACTTGGAAATGGGATGACCATGCCATTCAGGGCTATCGGGAAATCATTACGAATCATGAGGGAAGATTTACCTCTCAGGTCATCGAACTGATCAAAGGCTTGAACAATGTGATCCGACAAGGCTCTCTGCTTGCCTATATTGTCAGCATGACCTTGAGAATTACGGAAATACAACGAGTTCTGAAAAAGACAGGCAGTTTTTATCTGCATTGCGATCCGACATGCAGTCATTATCTGAAATTGGTGTTAGATGCGGTTTTTTGTGCAAAAGGCGGGGATTTCAGAAATGAGGTTATCTGGTGTTATCGCAGATACACAGCATCAGGCAAAAAATTTCAAAGGATTCACGATGTAATATTTTTTTACAGTAAATCAGAAAATACGACTTTTAACGATATTCGTATTCCGTACACCGATAAAGGTGGTAAGCAAGATAGCCACTATAAACAAGATAACGAAGGGAAATGGTTCAGATGGCAAAAAAGAAAAAATAAAGAGCCTTACAAAGTATATCTCTCAGATGGAGTCAGGTTGGGTGATTGGTGGGAAATACAGCACATAAACGCATCAGCCAAAGAACGCCTCGGCTATCCCACCCAGAAACCCGAAGCTCTTCTGGAACGCATCATCAAAGCCAGCAGCAATGAAGGCGATACGGTCTTGGACGCGTATTGCGGCTGCGGCACGACAATAGCCGTAGCCCAAAGATTGAAACGCAATTGGATAGGCATTGATATTACTTATCAAAGCATCAGTCTGATCATCAAACGGCTTGAAGATACTTTTGGCAAAAATATTTCGGATTCGATCATCTTGGACGGCATTCCGAAAGATATGGATTCTGCAAAAGCATTGGCAAACAAGAAAGATGATCGGCTTCGCAAAGAGTTTGAAAAATGGGCAATTCTGACGTATTCCGATAACCGGGCAATTATCCATGAAAAGAAAGGTGCGGATAAGGGAATTGACGGAATAGCCTATTTCTTATCATCTCAGACCGATACGGAAAAAATCGTGTTTCAGGTCAAATCCGGCAAAGTGGGACGCTCGGATATTGCCGCATTTATTACAGATACGAACAATGAGAATGCACAGATCGGGATTTTTCTGACATTGGAAGAACCGACACAACCGATGCGGAATGCGGCAGCCTCAGCTGGAATGTATGAGCATAAACTGATGGGCAAATCGTATAACCGGATTCAGATTGTTACTATTCGGGAGATTATTGAAGAAAAGAAACGCCTTGAAATGCCTCTGAGCGTTGAAGTTCTGAAATCGGCAAAAGCGAAATCAGGGCAGATTCAGGGACAGATTGTTTGAGTAAGCAAAGGAGATAAGCAAATGGGAAGCGCATTTATCAGTCGTCATATTGTTGCCGATCCGAAGGTGTGT
Organism: uncultured Desulfonema sp.; assembly: GCA_964564775.1. Taxonomy (GTDB): domain Bacteria; phylum Desulfobacterota; class Desulfobacteria; order Desulfobacterales; family DYRC01; genus DYRC01. The sequence goes on from CAZMDM010000244.1 coordinate 2,627, forward strand.
CATGGCAAACCGACTTTTCGGGGAACACGCATCATGGTTGCTGACGTACTGGAGCAGGTTGCCGAAGGGATGGCATGGGAAAGTATCATCGAAGGATGGCATAACAGTATTTCCAAAGAGGCGATTGCAGAGGCATTGCAGTTGGCAACTCAGGCATTTCTCACGCATGTTAAGGATTTTGCCATAGAGCCGTCTGTATGAATATTCTGGATGAGAATATCTTGGATGATCAGCGTCAACTGCTGCAAAGTCGGAAAATTTCCGTTCATCAGATCGGCGATGACATCGGGCGCAGGACTTACCGTATGGTATCCGAATGCGGAAAAAGAAATCCGTTTTGAATGGAGTAATAAATAACTGATGTACGCCATCATTCCGATTATTGCCGGAAAAAAGATTTTCCGATGATTATGCAGAAAAATAAAATATGACCAATTTCCCCTTAATTGCTTCCACGATCATACTGATTCTGACATACATTGCCATCGGGTCCGGAAAAATTCCCGCGTCGGTAGTCGCACTGGTGTCTGCATCATCGGTGCTGCTGCTCAAGCTGATTCCGGCTCAGGAGGCGTTTGCGGCAATTGATCTGAATGTGATATTTTTGTTATCCGGTCTGATGGTAATGGTGAATGTAACCAAGAAAACCGGTGTATTTCAATGGATTGCGATCAAAGCGGCAAAACTTGTCAAAGGAAAGCCGGTTCCTCTGCTGATTGTCTTATCCGTAGTTACCGCATTCACATCGGCATTTATCAATAATGTTACGACTGTGCTGCTGATCGGTCCGGTAACTCTGCTGATTACCCGTGAATTGCGGCTCAATCCCACGCCGTTTATGATTTCCGAGGCGCTGACTGCGAATATCGGAGGAGCAGCAACGCTGATCGGCGATCCGTCCAACACCATGATCGGTGCGGCTGCTCATTTTACATTTACCGATTTTCTGACCCATCAGACGCCATGTATCCTGATGATTCTGGTTGTATATTGTCTGATGTTATGGCTGTTTTTCGGCAAAGATATGAAGACATCGCCGGAGTTGATGGCGCGGATTATGAAAATCGATGAAAAAAAAGCTATCACTGACAAGCTGCTGCTTTGCAAATGCCTGTTTGTCATCACAGGGGTGATTATCGGTTTTTTGTGCAGCGGAATTTTCAACTATGTGGTCGGCGTGATTGCCCTTGCCGGAATGTCGCTGATGCTTCTGCTTCAGGGAGGAAGCCCGGAAGAATCTGTTCGGGAAATAGACTGGGAAACCATTATTTTCATTTCCGGGCTGTTTGTGGTTGTGAAAACAACGGAAAAAGCCGGGCTGATTACGATTCTTGCCGATTTTCTGCTCAATATGACTCACGGACGCCCCGCGCTGACTGCGGTTGTGATTGTCTGCGGATCAGCAGTTCTTTCCGCATTTATCAACAACACGCCGTATGTGGCAACCATGATTCCTCTGATTCATGCGCTGCCGTCCTCGGTCAACATCAACGGGTCTCTCTGGTGGGCATTATCACTGGGAGCGTGTCTGGGCGGCAACGGCACATTGGTGGGCGCATCGGCAAATATGATTGTTGCGGGTTTTTCGGGCAGAAGCGGATATCCCATATCGTTTATGCGTTTTACCAAAATCGGGATACCGATGATGATGGGAACCGTGTTTGTGGCAGCAGTGTATATTGTGATCAGATATTATTGAGATTTCGAAGACAGAGAGGCGACATAGTGTAAATCGAAAAGTGATGGATGAGTATACGGACATGGCAGTTTTTCATTTTTATATCATAGCGTTGTCGTATTAGGATGCTTTATAAGGATGTGGTTTGAAACCTCCTAAGCAACTGAGCATAAACTATAACAAATTATCATGTTTTATGGTATAAAAATCCCGATAATCAGATGAATTTTATTATAATTGTATCAATATCGGAAACATCTTCCGCGATAAAGGAATTGAAGAGCATTGAACAGCTATGATATAACTATATAAGACCATGAAAAGAGTTTTTTCGGTTGTAATGGGAGCGTTTCATCAACCTGACAGGAGGTATGTGATGTTCACAAGCAGAATATACAAAATGAGTTTTGTCGCCCTGATGACGATAGCGATTTTGGCTATGGGCTCGATTCTTATGGCAGCAGACTATGTGCCGGTGCTAGTTTTCGGAAACAGCGGTACAGGCGATGGGCAATTCAATACTCCGTTCAGCGTAACGATTGACAGTTTCGGCAATATCTGGGTGGCGGATACTAATAATTACCGCATACAGAAATTCAGCAGCGCAGGTGTGTATCAAAGCCAGTTCGGAGTATCCGGCATAGGCGACGGGGAATTCACTAAGCCATCCGGCGCAGCGGTCGATAGTTCCGGCAGTATCTTTTTGCTCGATTTCAGCCCTCTTATGATCAACTGCGTACAGAATTTCAGCAGCACGTCACTATACCAGAGCCAGTCCGGCAAATCCGGCCCAGGACACAGCTCCTTCTGTTCTGCCTATGTATCACGACGTGATACCTCACCTAAGCCCCGCGCA
>CAZMDM010000245.1:0-8586 GCA_964564775.1 uncultured Desulfonema sp.
ATTATGACTATGATCTTCCCGAAGAGCTGATTGCTCAAAATCCGGCAGAACATCGCGATCATTCGGGATTATTGGTGCTGAATCGCGAAGACGGAAGTATCTCCCATCGTTATTTTTATGAACTCCCGGAATTGCTGAAACCTTCGGATGTATTGGTCATCAACAATACCGAAGTGATGCCCGCTCGGCTGTATGGAAAAAAGCAAAGCGGCGGAAATGTCGAAATTCTGATTCTGAATTACGGAAGTACCGCCCAAAAAGAATCGGACGGCAGCATGGTCTGTCAATGTCTGCTCAAAGCTTCCAAACGTACCAAACCCGGAACCAAAATATTTCTGGATGAAGAAATGTCTGCGGAAGTATTGAGTTATCACGAAGGATTTTGCGATCTGAAGTTTTATTGCAGCACAAACTTTGAAACCCTGCTCTATCGGATCGGAAAAATGCCTCTGCCGCCCTATATCCGCCGCGACAGTATCAGTGATGATCGGCAGACCTATCAAACCGTGTATGCCGAGCAGAAAGGTGCGATTGCCGCACCCACCGCAGGACTGCATTTTACTCATGAGATATTGGCACAACTAAAATCCGCAGGTATTCCGATTGTCCCGATCACGCTTCATGTGGGCTACGGAACATTTCTGCCGGTGCGAGTGTCGGATATTCGGGAGCATAAAATGCACTCGGAATATTTTTCAGTTTCGGAAACTTCTGCCCATGCCATCAATCTTGCCAAACAGAACGGTCAGCGTGTTATCGCTGTCGGCACAACCTGTATTCGGACATTGGAATATGCTTCGGATTCCGATGGCAGGATCAGACACGGCGCAGGAGAATGCGACCTGTTTATCTATCCGGGGTATCGCTTCAAAGTTGCGGATGCTATGATTACCAATTTTCATCTGCCTCAATCCACGTTGCTGATGCTGGTTTCCGCGTTTGCCGGACGTGAGAAAATATTGAACGCTTACCGGGAGGCAATCGCTGCAAGGTATCGCTTTTACAGCTACGGAGATGCGATGCTGATCCAAGCGTGAGCAATTCTGATCCGCGCCATCATCTGATTGCTGCGGTTTCTCCCATCTGAGGGACAAACACATTGTAGCCTTTTTCCATCAGGAACTGGGCATAAGACAAAGATTGATCTTCCTCGCCGTGAACCACAGCAATCCGCCCGATATTCAAGCCGGATTCTGTCAGAAACCGAAACATTTCATTTCTGTCGCCATGTGCGCTGAAGCCTCCGAGCTTGACCACTCGGGCATTGAGCGGATATTCTTTGTTTAAAAATTTCAGTACCGGCGCATCCCCCTTACGACCGGCTTTTCGGTATGCGTCTCCCATTTCCAGAATCCGGCGTCCGAGTGTATTCTGCGCCATATAGCCCACGATCAGGATCGTATTGTCCGCATTGTGAATTTTGTATCTCAGATGATGTAAAATCCGTCCCCCTTCACACATTCCCGAAGAAGCCAGAACAATATGGGGCTTTTTTTCCTGCATCAGCGCCATCGAATCCTCCACAGAAGACACAAAATGTATCTGCGAAAAAGAAAAGGGATTTTCCCCTCTTTCTAGAAAAGTTTTATGCGCCTCCTCACGATAGACTTCGGGATGCTCTCCGAATACGCCGGTCAGTCTGACCGCAAGCGGGCTGTCCACATACACGGGGATATGCGGAACTTCCCGACTGTCATACAATTCATGCAGCATATAGATCAGTTCCTGAGTGCGCCCATAAGCAAATGCGGGAATCAGCACCGAGCCGCCGCGCTGATATGTTTCTGTCAAAACTTCTTTCAACTGCGCTTTCAGATCGCCGACCGGATCATGGAACCGATTGCCGTAGGTGCTTTCCGTAATCAGCAGGTCAATGTTCCGGTCTTCCTCGTCAAAATCGAGATTCGGGTCTCTTAAAATCGGTTTGCCGAATCTGCCAATATCTCCGGTATAGCATATCCGATAGGTTTTGCCGTTTTCCCGTGCCCGAATCACGCTGAACGCGGATCCCAGAATATGACCTGCCTCATAAAATTTGCAGCTTATATCGTTTCCGATAGTGACCGGATGACGATACGGATATCCGTCAAAAAACGCGAGCGACTGTTCCGCATCGGCTACGGTATAGAGCGGACGAATCTTTTCAAGCCGGTATTTGCACATCATTTCATTGATGATTTCGACATTCAGAGTGGCGCGATCTTTTTTCAGAAAGGCTTTGATATCATTCATCGCTCGTTTGGAAGCTTTTTTGGTCTGGGACAAGGTGGAACGCAGAGTTTTGTAATTGAGATATTCCGCGTCGGATTCCTGAATATGCGCGCTGTCCGGCAGAAGATACTGAGCCGCATCTGCCGTAACCCGTGTGCAGACAACCCGCCCTTTGAAATTGCGCTTGGTCAGAAGAGGAATACGCCCTGCATGATCAATATGAGCATGAGACAGAATAACGTTGGTGATAATATTGGGGTTGAAGGGCAGAACCCGATTTTTTTCCTCGCTTTCCTTGCGCCGTCCCTGAAACAAGCCGCAATCCAGCAGAATTCTGTCTTTTTCCGTACCTAATAGGTGCATAGAGCCGGTAACTTCTCGCGCTGCTCCGTAAAATGTGATGTACATAAAATTATCCTCTGAAAATGTATCGGGAATATGAAACAATCTGAAATCCGAATACTACCGGTGTCTTGCCGATCTTGCGGTAAGCAGACAGACAGAACAAATATATTCTGTTTCTGACTGTTTTTCAAGAAATAAAGTCAGACTTACAGATTGTTGTTGACAATTATAATGGACAGATATATTTTATAAGAAATACTACAAACTCTCCGATCTCTTCTGATCCTGCTCTCATGGCTGATGGCGATTCTCTTGGATAGCGATATTTTCATATCAACCCTTTGAACAAAAGGTCGGTACACCATGAATCTTTATGACCACCAGAGACATTATGAGCGCCTCGGTAACAACAGCCCCGTATTGTGGGCGTATTTCAACACTTCGGAATATCATCCTTCCCGGCTGACGAATTGTGGGCAGGAAGGCTTATCTTTCAAGTCCGATATCTGCCTGAAGCCCGGTACCAATATTTTTGTGAAGCTCGATCTCGGAATCAAGCCGGCAGAAGTCAGATGGTGCAAAGAAAGCGATGACAGCGAATCATTCGAAATCGGCGTCAGATATCATGGTCTGTATGATTATTGAGATGCTGCATACTTGCTGAAAGATATACCGAAGAAACGCTTTTTTCGCCCGAAAGCGGCGAAGTGTAGGATATATTCGAATAGATAGACCAATAAAATACATAAATAACAAATAGTTATATTAAAAATAGAACAACCTGTCCCGGATCCGCCGCAATTCCTGCCTCGATACCGCCGGAAACGCATGATTCACAGAATAAAAAAGTATCTTGCTCATGGTGATAAGCTATGATACTTTCCCAAAATTGTTTTATCTGTTGAGCTACGGCGATAAACATGATATGACAATACCATATGCGTTTAAGTAGGATAATCCTACCATCGAATACGTTCTTGCCCCATTGATTCCGTTTCGGATTTCTATATAATAAAGGACAGAGGAGGATACAGTTTTGGCATTTGTCAGCAGAAAAGACAATTTCGTACAGATCAAGATCGTATATTACGGTCCCGGTATGAGCGGCAAAACAACCAATTTGGAATATATTTACAAACAGTTTCCGAACCGCGTCAATTCTGAAATAGTCAGTATCCGAACTCATGGAGACCGGACAATTTATTTCGATTTTCTGCCATTCGAAGTGGGAAAGGTGATGGGCTTCGATATCCGGGCGCAGCTGTATACGGTTCCCGGACAGGTCAGATACAATGCAACTCGGAAATTGGTTCTGAAAGGTGCTGACGGTGTGGTATTCGTGGCGGATTCACGGGAAGAATGTCGTGAAAGAAACTTCATGTCATTGAAAAATCTGCATGAAAACCTCAAGGATGAAAAAAAAAGTATTTTTCAGATCCCCTTGATACTTCAGTATAACAAAAGAGATATAGCGGATGTTCCGGTCATGCCGGTCAGCATTATGGAACAGGAGATGAACAGTCGTCTCAAAGCGCCTTCTTTCGAAGCCAGCGCGATCAAGGGAGAAAATGTTATAGCCTGTTTGAAAAAAATTATTTCCGAAGTTATAACTTCTTTACAAAAATCTATGGCATAGCGATATGGTTTTGCTTGACAGTATTTGAAAAATCAATGTATATGCAGGGATAGAATCATGTATCGTCATATTTCCGTGATGCCCGAAGAGGTGATTTCTTTTTTGAATTGCAAGCCCGGTATGATTATCTCTGACTGCACATTGGGCGGAGCAGGGCATTCCTCGCGGATTGTTGAAAAGATTATGCCGGACGGTATGCTGATTGCCATAGATCAGGACATGGCTGCCATAGAACATGCCGAAAAACGATTCGTAGATAAAAACGAGCAGATACGGCTGTTTCACGGCAATTTTGACAATCTTGAAGATTATCTCGAATCTCTCGGAATATCTTCTGTTGACGGTATTTTGGCGGATTTGGGATTATCGTTGTATCAACTTGAAGCAAGCGGCAGAGGATTCAGTTTTAGCCGCAGCGAACCTTTGGATATGCGGATGAATCCGAACAGCGATGAGATCACTGCGGAAGAGATTGTCAATACAGCATCGGAAGAGGAGCTTGCAAAAATTTTCAGAGAATACGGCGAAGAACGGTATGCACGCCGGATTGCCGGAAATATCATAAAAAGCAGAATGAGAGAAAAAATCGGCTCAAGCCTGCAACTGGCAAATATCATCAGCGATGCGGTGCCGAAAAAATCCGTATCCCGCATTCATCCGGCAACCAGAGTGTTTATGGCATTGAGAATTGCCGTGAACCGCGAGCTTGAGAGATTGGAATATTTTATGGCGCAGGCTCCGAAACTGCTCAAACCCGGCGGACGTTTGTGCGTGATTTCGTTTCATTCTCTGGAAGATCGGATTGTCAAACATCGGCTGAAAACTTACGAAAAAGGATGTGTCTGTCCGGCAAAATTTCCGAAATGCGTATGCGGCGGACAGAAAGTTATGAAAATTCTGACGACCAAAGCAATAAGACCATCCGAATCCGAAATCTCAATAAATCCGATGGCAAGAAGTGCGAAACTCAGAGCCGCAGAAAAAGTATAATATGCCTTGATACAAAAGCATCGGGAAGGAATATATGAATACCAAAAAAACAGAGGTTCGCAAATTCGAAGGAATGTGGACATGGTTTATCCTGATGTCCGTTTTTATCATTCAATTGTTGTTTTATACCTGGTGCAGGGTTCAGTGTATTCAGGTCGGTTATGAAATTTCGAAAGAAACCGCATATCATCAGCGTCTGCTGAATTTTCAGAACCATCTGAAAACCGAGTTAGCAACACTTAGATCTCCGGAGCGGCTCGACAGTATTGCAGCAACACGATTGGGGCTTGTACATCCTTCCTCTCAACAGATAGTGGTTCTGCCATGAAAGCAATTGAAAAAAACGATATCAATTTCAGAATTTCTGTGATCGGCATCTTTTTTGCCATACTGCTGACAACCATCAGCGGAAAAGCGGTTCAGATTCAGGTCTATCAGGGCGTATGGCTGGCAAACAAAGCTGCATCCGAATATGAGCAGTCGTTCCGGTCTCCCGGCAAACGCGGCACGATCTGGGATGCCACCGGTAGAGAGCTTGCGGTCAGCACGGAAGTGGTCTCGGTTGCGGCATATCCCAAGAAAATCAGAGATGCGAAACTGACTGCCGCAAGTCTTGCACGGGTACTTGGAACGGATTTCGAAAGTCTGTATGCCGCACTTTCCTCAAAACGCTCGTTTACCTGGGTCAGACGTCAGATCGGTCATCGTCAGGCAGAAGCTGTCAAAGCCCTTGATCTTGATGGAATTGATTTTATTCCCGAATATAGCCGGTTTTATCCCAATCGCGATCTTGCGGCTCAGGTGGTCGGATTTATGGGCATTGATGAAAAAGGGTTGGGAGGTGTCGAATTTTATTATGATGACACTCTGAAAGGCGAAGAACAGGAATTCAAGAGAGTCAAAGATGCTCTGGGAAGAGGATTCGAATCCGAATCTCAGAATTTTTCCGGTGTCAGCGGGCATCATCTGGTGCTGACGCTTGATAAAACCATCCAGTATATCACGGAAAAAGCTCTCGAAGAAGCGGTAACAGGCTCTATGGCGCATTCGGGAATGGCGGTGGTGATGGACCCCAAAACCGGCGCGATTCTGGCAATGGCAAATTATCCGTTTTTCAATCCGAACCGCAATAAGGAGTTCGGCAAAGAAACATGGAGAAATCGCTGTATTACCGATGCATTCGAACCCGGATCGACTATGAAAATATTTTCGGCTGCGGCTGCCATAGATTCCAAGCTTTGTACGCCGAATACGATTTTTTATTGTGAAAACGGTCAGTATTCCATTGGCGGACATACAGTTCACGATACCAAATCGCACGGCTGGCTGCCGATTCATAAAATTATCAAATATTCCAGCAATATCGGTGCAATAAAAATCAGTATGGCAATCGGTCCCGAAATTTTGTATAGAAGTCTGAGTGCATTCGGGTTTGGGGAAAAAACCGGCATAGATTTTCCGGGAGAAGCGTCAGGACGTTTGTCACCGTATCAGAAGTGGTCCAAAATCGAAGCCGGAACCATCGCGTTCGGTCACGGTATTTCCGTAACCGCGCTTCAGATGATTGCTGCGGTCTCCGCAATTGCCAATGACGGTATTCTGATGAAGCCTTATATGGTTCAGGCGGTCAAAGACGAACAGGGCAACACTGTCAGCCGATTCGGTCCTCAGCCGGTTCGCCGTGCAATTTCCTCAGAGACCGCACGCACGGTTACCCGCATGATGATGTCGGTGGTGGAAGAAGGCGGCACCGGAACTGCTGCCAAACTGAGCGCTTACAGTTCCTGCGGCAAAACCGGAACCGCACATAAACCCAATTCGGGCGGATATTCCGAGAATAATTATATTGCGTCTTATGTGGGGTTTGCGCCGGTGGAATCCCCCCGTCTGTCAATTGTGGTGGTTGTGGATGAACCCAGAAGAAATTATTACGGCGGACTTGTGGCAGCGCCCGCGTTCAAAAGAATTGCCGAAGCAACGCTGGCGTATCTCAATGTTCCGCCGACAAATAACGCAGACAATATGACTGCGGAAAGGAAAGATGAGGCAAACGGGTGAAATTTTCAGATTTGGTTCAGGCAATCCGGGATGACAGACATATCGGGCTGATTGCAGACGGAGGACGCGATGCGGACATTGTCTCGGTTCATTATCACGCACAGAAAGTAGTTCCCGGAGGCTTGTTTGTTGCCATACCGGGATTCAAAGCAGACGGACATGATTTTATCGAAAGCGCCATTCAAAACGGAGCTTGCGCTATTGTGGCTGAAAAAGAGCTTCCGGCTTCCGTAGCAAACAAAGTTTCATGGATCCGAACAGATAACAGCCGATTGGCGCTTGCGATTCTTTCCTCTCATTTTCACAAACACCCTTCCCGATCTCTCGGTGTCATCGCCATCACCGGCACCAATGGCAAAACCACTACGAGCTATCTTATTGAGAGTATGCTGAATCATGCCGGATTCACTCCGGGCGTTATCGGAACAGTGAATTACCGATATTGCGGAAAAAGCTTTCCGAATCCCGTAACCACTCCGGAATCTTCAGATCTTCAGCAGATTATGGCAGATATGCGGGATAACGGCATCAGCCATATAGTCATGGAAGCCTCTTCTCAGGCGCTCGATTTATACCGGCTTTACGGAACCGATGTTCATATTGGTATTTTTACAAATCTTACTCAGGATCATCTGGATTATCATAAAAGTATGGAATCTTACTGGTCCTGTAAAAAAAGATTGTTCACGGAAAACCTAAAGGGAACTGCGATTATCAACTGCAATCATCCGAAAGGAAAAGAACTTTCCGATGAATCCTGTTCTCCGGTCATCACTGTCGGCAATCTGCCTGAAAACAGGGTATGGGTCAAAGAATACAGCAGTGATCTGAGCGGTACTCGCGGAAAAATCGTTATGCCGAATGTGGAAATTGCCTTTGATTCCCCGATGGTCGGGGATCACAATCTCGAAAACATTCTGTGTGCGGTCGGTGCGGCTGTGGCATTGAATCTGTCTTCCGATGCCATCCGAAGAGGCATCGAATCGCTGGCGTATGTCCCGGGACGATTGGAACCTGTGCCGAACACAGTCGGACGATTCGTGTATGTGGATTATGCCCACACGCCGGATGCCTTGAAAAACGTACTGTCCTGCCTGAAAAAACTTGCCCGACAGAGGGTGATCTGCGTGTTCGGGTGCGGCGGCGACAGGGATCGGAGCAAACGTCCGATCATGGGCGAAATCGCAGCACGATACGCGGATATGGTGATCGTAACTTCGGATAATCCGCGCTCTGAGCCTCCGATGAGCATTATTGACGAAATCGTGCCGGGGGTGCAGAAAATATGCCCCTATGAGTACATCGCTGAAGAACTGATGATTGGATTCGAAGCGTCGGGATATGTG
>CAZMDM010000246.1:0-2188 GCA_964564775.1 uncultured Desulfonema sp.
ATTACGATCAGAGGCGTACCGTCTCTGCATCCGGTAGATGTCAGCATTATTCCCGACCGGATCGAAACTGGAACCTTTATGACCGCAGCCGCACTGACTCGGGGCGATGTCCGTATTGTCAACTGCGAACCGGAACATCTCGGAAGCATTATTGACAAACTGAAATTGACCGGTGCAAAGATCAGTATCAGCGGCAAAAGCATCCGGGTTCACGGCGCGGATGAGATATGCAGTGCAGATGTCAAAACCCTTCCCTATCCCGGATTTCCCACTGATATGCAGGCGCAATTCATGGTTCTGATGTCTGTTGCCAAAGGATTGAGCATCATTTCCGAAACCATTTTCGAAAACCGCTTTATTCATGTCAGCGAACTAAAACGATTGGGCGCGGATATCACCGTGTCCGGCAATGCCGCAATGGTGAAGGGTGTGCCGTTTCTATCGGGCGCACCGGTGATGGCAACGGATTTAAGAGCCAGCGCATCTCTGATTCTGGCAGGGCTGGTGGCAAAAGGCAGAACCGAAGTCAGCCGTGTCTATCATCTGGATCGGGGCTATGAAGCTATTGAGAAGAAATTCGCCCAATTAGGCGCTGCAATCTGGCGGGAAAAATAAGCATTCTCCGTTCATAACCGGGATTTTCAAATCTTCAGCTATCCGTTACTCCTCTAAATCCCGGTTCGGACGATACCAAAGCAAAGCAATATAGATGAAACTTCAGTAATTCGAGATATGCTTATTTCATCCGAAAATAATAAAACTATTCGGTTTCGACCAAAGCCTGAGTCAGCTGCCTGCGTAATGCCTCAAGCCTTTTGGATTTGAAGGCTTTTCTGCTTTCGTCCAATACTTCGATGGCATTTCTGATGGCGGTTTTCAGCCTGAGTTCACGGGAATGCGCCGAACCCGGGTTTCTGAAATGTCCGTCAGATTGCCCTTCCAGAATGGAAGCGATTACGCAGCGATGTTTATCAATATCGTGATACAGCGACCGAATGCTTTCCCGGACAGTTCTGAGCATCAGATCATTCGAATTCAATTCCATGTCAATTCTGCCTATCAATATTGTATCAATCTGACTTAAGAGATAAAAATATCCGATACTAGCTTATCTTTTTATTAGATTAAACTAATATCAAACGGGATGGCTAATAACATACCCCTTTGCTACTTGTCAATATTTTTGTCAGGAAAGGTTTGATATTTTCCCGAAATATAATGATGCTGTGGACAAATCCGTATTTTTCTGCGAATATTGAATCAGATGAGTGCTTATACGGATTTCCCGAAAAAGTAAGATCGGAGGAAGAATTTTTTGTGCTTTTTGAGGTTGCCAAGAGATCGGATATTTCAGAAATACTTGAAATAGAGAACGTTTCTTTCATTCATCCATGGAGTGAACTCTCGTTTGTTGAAGAAATGATATGCAAAGATGCCAGAAGCTATGTGTTAAAACATGAAGGGGTTATCGGCTATATTTTTTTCCGGCTGACTTTTGACGAAATGCACATTTTCAAAATTGCCGTAAGCCACAGATGGCGGCATCAGGGAATTGCTTCGATGATACTTGCCGAAAGTATGGATTTGGCGGTTAAAGAAGGCGCTGAAACCGCGTTTCTGGAGGTTCGTCCTTCGAATATATCGGCATTGGCACTCTATCGTAAATTCGGATTCCGAGTGATTGCCAAGCGTCCGAGGTATTATCCCGAAACTGGCGAGGATGGGTGGATTCTGATGAAAACACTTTAGAAATTTTCATGCGATTACTCTCGATTTCAACCACTCAATCCATGCTTCAAACCCCTCTCCGGTCTTGGCGGACAATTGAAAAATCGGCATATCAGGATGAATCTGACGAATATTGGACACTGCAAGATTCACATCGAAATCCAAGTGAGGCAGCAGGTCGGTTTTGTTGATGATTGCCACATCACAGACCCGGAACATCAGGGGATATTTGAGGGGTTTGTCTTCGCCTTCGGTAACGCTTAACACAACCACGCGTGCATGTTCTCCGAGATCAAAGTCCGCAGGACATACCAGATTGCCGACATTTTCGATAATCAGAATATCAATCGCATCCAAATCCAGATTTTTCGCGGCATCTGCAATCGTATGTGCTGCCAAATGACAATCTCCGCCGTTCAGATCGCCGGTATTGATCTGAATCACCGGCGCACCAACTCTT
>CAZMDM010000247.1:0-3285 GCA_964564775.1 uncultured Desulfonema sp.
CGTGGATGCCATGAGCAGTTTCGGCGGCATTCCGATGGATATGGCGGAAATTCATGCCGACTACATTATCAGCAGTGCCAACAAGTGCATTCAGGGCGTTCCCGGATTCGGATTTATCGTGGCAAAACAGGAAGTATTGGAAAAAACGAACAATCATGCACGATCCCTGAGTCTGGATTTGTACGATCAATGGCATGAAATGGAAACGAAAAACGGAAAATGGCGGTTTACTTCTCCCACACATACGGTTCGTGCCTTTGCTCAGGCTTTGCATGAATTGGATGAAGAGGGAGGAATCGGGAAACGTTATGCCCGTTACACGGAAAATCACCGGATTTTGGTACAAGGAATGCGCGAGATGGGATTTCGGACATTGCTGCCGGATGAATATCAATCCCCGATCATTACTTCGTTTATTTCGCCCAGCGGCAGTTATGAATTTAAGCGATTTTACAAGGATTTGAAAAGCAAAGGATTCGTGATTTATCCCGGCAAGGTTACAAATGTGGATACTTTCCGTATCGGCAATATCGGAAATATATATCCCGATGATATGCACAATCTCATCCATGCTGTAAAATCGTCTGTTTTCCGGTAAGAAAATGGCAACTCACGGGAGTAAGCAATGCATATAAATCTGAAACAGATCGATATTCAGCGAATGGAAATCAGAGAAGGGGGCGGATGTCTCTCGTTGTTCGGACTGCCCTTTTTCGCAGCCGGCATTTTCATGCTTCTGGTATCATTGAAGATCATTCCGTTTCAAAATACTCATGAAGTTCCGGGATGGACATACATCATCCTGTTGTTCATGGCGCTTGTATTCATTTCGGTCGGCGGTTGGCTTGTATTCGGAAGAACGGGGATGATAATCGATCTGGGCAGGGGAACCGTTCTGAAAATCACCGGAACGATTTTTTCTTTTTTGCCTTCGAAACAAGAAGAATTTCATCTACATCAGTTTGATGTGCTGGCAATTCGCCACAATCCCGGAGATTCCGATACGGCAGAGACCTTTCCGATCTGTCTTCTTCCCAAAGACAGCAGCCCCGAATTGGTTCTCTGCACCGCTTTGGAATATGGCGAAGCTTTGAAACATGCCGAACTTCTGGCAGAGTTTCTGAAATTTTCTTTGGAAGATCGTAGCACCGACCACAAAAGAATTATCGGCGCTTCTGACAAGGGGCGTTTCGGTGTATCGGAGGAAAATCCCGATTTTCGGATGCCGCAGGAGATGAAAAGCCGGATTATGAAACAGGATGGAAAAACGGAGATACTCATACCCGGCAAGAAGCTTACAATCATGGCGGCTGTTCCTTTAGCAATCATTCTGATCCTGATCATTATTTACGGACCATCGGTTCTCGGATTTTTCGAGCAGACAAACACACCCCGATTCGTGCAGAATGCGATGATCGGCTTTTTTTTCATATTTATTGTTTTTCCTATCATTGTTTCTCTGCTTTACAGACTCGCAGGTGCCGGAAGGAATGGAACGCTGATGTCAGTCAGCCGGGAGGCAATCCTTATCGAGGAAAGGTCAGGATGGAGCACGAAAACCACGCTGATTCCCAGAACTGACATCATGGATATAGACTACAGTACCGCATCTTCTGCTGAGGAATCATTCCAGCTTGAACATCCTTCTTACAGTGATTTTTCAGATCGCTGGTGGTTCAAGGCTCTGAAAAGTTTTTCCCGTTCCAAAGGCGTGCAGATCAAGTCAAAAAAGGGGATATATTCTTTCGGATACGGATTGCCGGAAGACGAAGTGAAGTATCTGTTTTCAATTGTAAAAGATGCTTTCAGTGAATAATGAAATGCTTCGGAGAAGCGGTCGGATTGCCTCAGCCGAAGCATGAGAGGAGAGCAGAGGATGTAGGCAATTTATGCGGACTTTGTTTGAAAACAATTAGAAATATGTTAGAAATCCGTGAATTTTTATGGCTCTCTGTAAAAAAAGTCAAATTAAGCCGTGGCAAAAAAACTAATGTTTTTCAGGTTTCATATTATCCGCTCTTGGCTTTGAATGTCGGAATATCCATTTTCCAAAGCAGGGCAGCAGGATCATCGGGATTGCTCGTGTAATTCATCATAAACTGATATGATTGTCCCTGATACGCGGCGCAGCCGATGTTGAAAACCAGACTGTCATCCACCGGCATACACGATGACGCGGGAGACGGAATCTCCGAAAAGGTATTCGGATCAAGCTTCCAAATCAGCGCATCGGAAGCAGGGTAAAATTTCATCGCGAACTGATAATATCTGCCCTGATACTGTCCGCAGGGAATTTTAATATCCAAATCACTGCCCACATTCAGACAGATATTTTCCGAAGCATATTTCACCACAAACGCGTCTGTATTTCCCGCGCTTTGCATATTACTGCCCGCTGCTCCGAAGAATTTTCCGCTAACATACACATTATCCCAAATATCAACCGCAAGCCCGGTTCCGATATCGTCAGGCTCACCTTTGGCATCATAGCCCCCGATGGTTTTTCCCCATGCAAAATTTCCGTCCTTGTCGTATTTGAGAACAAACGCATCTGATTTTCCGATATTCTTAAGGAAAAAGTAATCTTCGCCAGTTGAAAACGTCATCTGTCCCGTTATTTGTCCGGTGGCATACACATTACCCAGCGAATCTATACTCAGATGATTTACAAATTCCGATGCAGTTTCGGGTCCTGACGCACTTTTTGCCCATAACACATTGCCATTATTGTCATAACAAGCCACAAACAGATCGTTTGCACCGGAGCTTTGAATCCCGATTGTTCCGGGTCCGAAATTGAAATCGGTTCCTCCGGTAAAATCTCCGCCAATACAGACTCGTTCTGCTCCGTCAATTTTTCTGAGTTCCATGGCTCCGGGACGAATCTGATCATTGCCTTCTCCGCCGAATTTTTTTGCCAGCAGATTTTTGCCGGCAGTGTCATATTTGGCAAAAAAACCATCCCATCCCCCGGAAGCCCCCAGTATATTGACATTGCGTCCCGGCTCGAAGTCAACACTGCCACTGAAAAAGCCGCCTAAAAATATCGAGCCGTCTTCAGATACCCGGATCGCATGACCTTCATCCCGACCCGATCCGCCGATAACGAATCCGCCGCGATATTTGCCACTGGGCGTGTAAGATGCTGCAAAAATATCCCGTGAACCGCCATTGCTCGTAAAAACAGAGCTGCTGCCCCCCGCAGGATCGGATCATCTGCCATTGAACGCGGGTGCAGGAAGAAATGCCTTTGTCTGCAAATATGACACTGACGGCAATTTTATC
>CAZMDM010000248.1:0-3490 GCA_964564775.1 uncultured Desulfonema sp.
CCTGTAACATGTTTTATTACTCCTTCTTCTGTATATATTCTATTTGAATACTCTTTTTCTACAGCATCTAATGTTTCAGTAAATTCATCATCATTCATATCTGTAAAGTGCCACAGCTTAATCCAATTAGGGGTATTTTCATCATAAAAATAACGGCTCTTCAATAATGATTCTTCAATGGCTCTTATATTAATTAAACCTTTATCAAATATATCTTCCCAGCAGTTTTCTTGTATCAGCAGATCAGATAAGTTAATATCTTTATATTTATCGAATAGTTTAATAATAGGAGATTTCTCTTCTATCTTCTCTTTTCTATAGTTGGCTATTTCTTTCCCTAATTCAGAATGGTATAAGGCTGTTATTCCCTTAATCTGATTTGAAAAAAGATTTCCGCTTTTGATTTCAAAACAATGGTTCGGACACTTTTTTATAACCTACTGTTTATACATAAATTTCAATTCTTGCAGTTTAAGATAACGGATCATGTATTTTCAATAGGTTATTTGGCATTGCAGCCTTATTTTTAAAAAACTGTCCGAAGTATTGTCAAAAGAGAATGCCAGAAATAACCTTAGTACTTGTTGAGTTAAGTCTTCTTTTTCTGATATCTTGATGGGAAGTCCTTTAAAAAGCCGCTCAAAATCCCAGAGTGACTGTTTGATATGTCTGAGATTCTTATATCCAGACATATCATAAAGTTCTATTATTAGGGCTTTATTTTTTTCTAAAAATATTTTTGTCCCTTCATGCTGGATTTGTGATATAAAGTGGTTGAGAGCATCATCAACATCAGCTTTAACTTGAAAAGTTTTACCTATTAGCTTTTCTTTTATCTTTTGATAGGATTTAGCTTCTTCAAAAGAACTATCTTGATTGATAATTTTATCTTCATCTCCAATAATTATTACTTTATTTTTCTTATGCTCGACAAAATTATTGATATAACCAAGTAAATCATGTACTTTTATAGAGCAACGTTCTAAGTCATCGAATATAAGTAAATATCCATCTGTATTCTTTAAAAAATCAGGAATTTCCGTATCCGGGATATCTAAACCGGAAATAGAATCTAACCCGCTTTTCAATAATTTTATTGTCCACTCCATTCCCTTGGAAGACAGTCTTGGATGCAATTGTTGAAGAAATTGATTCTCTATTTCAGCAATAGTGGTAATTCCATATAGGCTAACATATATATATTTAATGCCTTTTTGTTTTATTTTTTCAAAGTATTGATTAATAAACCATGTTTTTCCACATCCCCACAGACCTTTCAACATTACGGCATATTCAGGTGAATATGGCAAGCTACAGTAATAATCAAGAAAACTTTCGATATGTTCGTTTATATTGCCCATCATTTGCTCCCTTAAAGAATAAGAAATAATTTTTAAATCGAATATTCATCTATACGTTCTGCATTCGATTTTGTCAACAATCTTTGGCAGCCTCTCAATCCTTGACATCCCCACCGAATGCTGTTAAATACCATCAGAAATTAAAGGTTTATCAGCATCTATGAACACAACTCCGGACATCAACGAATATATCAGTTCCCTGCTTTCCTCGCCCCGCATGGAAAATCAGGTGGCGTATCGCACCGTGAACCCCGAAGTATCCGGCAGATACGGCACGCCCGAGCAGCCCTGGCATGAGGAAATCCGAACCATCATTTCAGCTATGGGCATTGAAACGCTGTATCAGCATCAGGTTCAGGCGATTGATCTGATTCGCTCGGGGCGTCATGTGGTCATTGCAACCCCCACCGCGAGCGGCAAAAGCCTGATTTACAACCTCCCGGTATTGGAGAATATTCTGAACCATCCCGCGTCCGGTGCATTGTATCTGTTTCCCCTCAAAGCATTGGCACAGGATCAGCTCAGAGCATTTGAAGAAATGTCGGCGCATTGCCTGAGCGTTCATCCGACTGCTGCGATTTATGACGGAGACACCACCGCGTATCGTCGAAGCCGCATCCGAAGCAAGCCCCCGAATGTGCTGATTACTAATCCTGAAATGCTGCACTTGTCCCTGTTGCCCTTTCATCTCAAATGGGCGGATTTTTTCTCGAACCTGAAACTGGTGGTTGTGGATGAAGTGCATACGTATCGGGGACTTCTGGGCGCGCATCTGGCACAGGTATTTCGGCGATTGCTCCGAATCTGTGCGATTTACCGCGTATCTCCGACATTCGTGTTCAGTTCCGCGACCGTTGCCAATCCGGCAGAACTGGCAACACAGTTGACCGGGCTTGACGTTACTGCGATCACGGAAAGCGGCGCGCCCAGAGGCAGAAAACATATTGTGCTGATGAATCCGTATGACAGTCCTGCCAAAGCTGCGATTTTACTGCTCAAAGCTGCGCTGCATCGCGGACTCAGAACCATTGTGTATGCCCAGTCCCGGAAGCTGACCGAACTGATTGCGATGTGGGCAGGCAGCAAATCCGGCACCTTTGCCAATCGCATCAGCGCATATCGCTCAGGATTTCTGCCTGAAGAACGCCGGGAAATCGAGGCAAAATTATCAAGCGGCGAACTTCTGGCGGTCATTTCCACGAGCGCTCTCGAATTGGGCATTGATATCGGAGACTTGGATTTGTGCCTGCTGGTCGGATATCCCGGAACCATCGTGAATATGCAGCAGCGCGGGGGCAGAGTGGGCAGAAGCGGGCAGGATTCCGCGATGATTATGATCGGCGGCGAAGATGCGCTGGATCAGTATTTTCTGAGAAACCCGAAAGAACTGCTGGATCGCGATCCTGAATCTGCGGTGGTCAATCCCTTTAATCCGTATATCATGGAAAAGCATCTGATCTGCGCGGCAATCGAATCGCCGTTGAAAACTGATGAGCCGTTCATGGACAACAATATCGTCAGGCACGCGGTGATGAAGCTCGAAAACATGGGCTTGCTGCTCCGAACTGCGGACGGCAAAGAATTTTATCCTCGCCGCAAATACATTCATCGGGAAGTGGATCTGCGGGGAAGCGGCTCCCGGTTTTCCATTGTTTGCAGTATTACCGGAAAAAGCAAAGGCGAGATTGACGGATTTCGGGCATTTCGGGAAGCGCATCCGGGCGCGATTTATCTGCACAACAGCGAGACCTATCTGGTCGAATCCGCAGACTTGGACACCCGAACCATCAAAATCAGACCTGCCGATGTGTCGTATTACACCAGAGTCAGAGCCAGTAAAGATACGGAAATTCTGGAAATTTACGAGCAGAAAACCGCGTTCGGCACGCGGGTATCTTTGGGAAAGCTCAAAGTAACGGATCAGGTTACGGGCTACGAGGTCTGGCAGATTCATCCGTCTCAGAAAATGGGCGCGCCGATTTCGCTTTCCCTTCCTCCGAATATTTTTGAAACCGAAGGCTTGTGGTTTGATATTCCGCTTGAAATTAAGAGAGATACCGAGGAAAATCTCTATCATTTCATGGGCGGGATTCATGCGGTCGAACATGCGGGAATCGGCATTTTTCCCC
>CAZMDM010000249.1:0-2079 GCA_964564775.1 uncultured Desulfonema sp.
CCCAACGGGTCGGGCAAAACCAGTCTGATGAGAACGATTATGGGATTTTCTGGGTATAAAATCACTTACGGTAAAATCACCTTCAAAGGTCAGGATATCACCTATATGCCTCTGCATGAGCGCGCTCGTATGGGCATCGGGGTGATGTTTCAGCGCCCGCCGACCATTCACGGACTCAAAACCCGGACAATGGTCAATATCTGCGCAGGCACGCGTCCGGTCAATGTGGATGAACTGGCTTCGGAACTCTTATGCACCGAATTTCTGGACAGAGACGTGAATCACAATTTTTCCGGTGGAGAAATCAAACGCTCCGAACTCATGCAACTGACCGCTCAGCAGCCTGATCTGGTGCTGCTGGATGAACCCGAATCCGGCGTTGATCTTGAAAATATTGCTCTGGTAGGAGACGCGATCAACAATCTTCTGCATCGCGGCACCAAATTTTCCAAAGGAAAACGCCACAAAGAGTCCGGGCAGAAATCCGCATTGGTGATTACCCATACGGGTCATATTCTGGACTATATCACGGCAGATAAGGGGCAGGTACTGTATAACGGCGTGATGTGCTGTTCGCAGAATGCCAGAGAAATCCTGGACTGGATTCGGGAATACGGCTATCAGGAGTGTGTGAGATGTTCGAACTAGAAGCAAAACAAGTCAATCCCGAAGAATATCTGTCAGATACGGATGAGCATGGCTATGTGTCCGATTTATCTGCTGTTGAAGAACACGATGCCAAAAAGTTCATCAATGTCGGCGTGGATATTGCCGAAACCGGACGCGCGGGAACCTTTATTCAGATGGATAAATCGGTGATTCATTGCAAAACCTGCCAGCCCGGTGTTGAAATGATGAGCATTACCGAAGCCGTGAAACACTTTGACCGGATTCAGGATTACTTGTGGAAGGGTGTGTCGCCGGACAAAGATCAGTTCACCGCAAATGTAAAGAAAAAGCTTCACAACGGCTATTTTATCCGAACCCTTCCGGGCGTGAAAGTCGAGCATCCGCTTCAATCCTGTCTGTATATTGCCAAAAACAATTTTTCCCAGAATGTTCACAATATTGTGATTGCCGAAGAAGGCTCCGAGCTTCATATTATCACGGGCTGTGCGACATCTCCGCATCTGGAATCCGGGCTGCATGTGGGCGTTTCGGAATTTTATGTGAAAAAAGGCGCGAAGCTGACCTTTACCATGATTCACGACTGGGGAGAAAAAGTCAATGTCCGCCCCAGAACCGTTACCCATGTCGAAGAAGGCGGAACTCTGATTTCCAATTATATTTCGCTCAAACCCGTGGGCAATTTACAGATGTACCCGACAACGTATCTGGACGGCGAGAGCGCGGTGGCTCGGTTCAACAGTGTATTGGTTGCCAGCAAAGGCTCTTATCTGGATGTCGGATCGCGGATCGTACTGAATGCACCGGGATCGCGGGCGGAAATCATTTCCAGAGCTATCACTTACGGCGGAACCATTATTGCCAGAGGCGATCTGGACGGCAGAGTGCAGGGCATCAAGGCGCATCTGGAATGCAAAGGGCTGATTCTGAACAATGGTCTGATGAAAGCGATTCCCGAATTGTCGGGTCATGTTCCGGGTGTAGAAATGTCGCATGAAGCAGCGGTCGGCAAAATCGACCAAAGAGAAATCGAGTATCTCATGGCAAGAGGGCTGGATGAAGAAGAAGCGGTCTCCACGATTGTACGCGGATTTCTGAATGTCAATATCGAGGGACTTCCGCCCAAACTTCAGGAAAAGCTGGATAAAGCGATTTCAGAAACCCAGAAGGATATGATGTGAACTTTTTGCAATACTTAAGCAGTTGGGTAAAGAAGCCGAAGGGAACTGAGCAGATGGTAACTGTTGCTTTTGCAGAGAGAGTTGGTTTTTTTTCTGAAAAATATCTGAAATGCTGCCTGTTTATTTCGCAATGCAGACCCCCGGTGTCGGTGTTCACCAAATCGTTCTATGCCGCGATGAGTTCTTATTCCCATCTGCTTGAGGATTTTCTGGATTCTCATGGTGCAAAAAGTAACAAAAACTGGTATTTATATAGAGAACTTTCCGAAGC
>CAZMDM010000250.1:0-7725 GCA_964564775.1 uncultured Desulfonema sp.
CACGATGTGGAGGTCGGCGATACCCTGATCTCTTCGGGATTGGACGGTATTTTTCCCAAAGGGCTGCGCGTCGGAGAGGTTTTGGTGGTCAACAAAAGCGGCAGCGGTATTTTTCAGGAAGTGATCGTTACTCCTTATGCAGACCTTGAAAAACTCGAAGAAGTGATCGTTATTCTGAATCCGGCAGTATATGAACCCGAAAAAGAAGACGAAGAAGAGGATGAAGAATGAAATACGGTTTTTATCTGATGAGCGGAGGAGGATTGTTTTTCCTTCAAACTTCGGTTATCCCGTACTTTCAGATATTTAGCGGTATTTATGATACCCTGATCCCGTTTATCTTGTATCTGAGTCTTTTCTGCCCTTTTATCGAAGGCTTACTGACAGTCGTCGCTTGCGGCTTTGTCATGGACAGTTTGGGCGGAGGACCTTTCGGCATTTTCAGCACGAGCTATATATGGATATTTATCGGAGTAAAGCAACTCACAATGTATGTCAATATTTCGGGCGCGATACTGATTTCTTTGCTGATAATGCTTGGCGTTCTTATAGAAAATGCAGTAATATTTGGTATATTCGGTTTTATGGAAAAGACCGTGCCTGCGGAAGAAGCGTTTATTACGGTTTCTATCCAACTGCTATGGTCTGCCTGCACGGGAATATGGCTTATACAAATTTTGAAATATTTCCGTAAGATATGGGATGAGCGCGATTGGAGGCTATCTGCGAACGCTGCACCCCGGGGATAGAGCAGTGAAAAACGAAGAAAGTATCAAAAGTAAAGATAATGACTGGTACAGATCCCGTCTGACCGGAGTGATGTTTTGTGTGATAGCTGCTTTTGCAACCCTGATCGGACGTCTGTTTTTTCTTCAGAGTGTGCGAGGAGAGGAATTCAGAAGGCTTTCGGAAAATCAGCGTATCAGACTGCAATCCATAGATGCTCCCAGAGGTCTGATTTTTGACCGCAACGGAAAAGTTCTCGCGGAAAACCGTCCCTCGATAGATTTGGCAATCATTATGAAAGATGCCAAGCCGGTAGAAGAAACCGTTGAAAAACTTTCCGAATATACTGGGATTCCTCTGGAAGACCTCATGGTGAAAGTGCGGGCGAATCGGGGAGTTCCGGCATACAAATCCGTTGTGCTGAAGCCGGATATCAACATGGATATTCTGGCGGCTGTGGAAGTTCACAAATTCGATCTTCCCGGAATCAATATCAATATTTCTTCCCGAAGAGTTTATCCTGAAAAAGAGAGCATGTCGCATATCATCGGCTATGTGGGGGAAATCAGCCTTGAGCAATTCGGCGAAAAAAAAGAGGATGAGGATGATTATGATTACCGTGTCGGAGATTATGTCGGAAAATACGGTGTTGAGAAATCACTGGAAAAGTTTCTCAGAGGAACCCGGGGCGGTCGTCAGGTCGAAGTGGATGCCAAAGGTCGCGTGGTTCAGGTGCTGAAAAATGTTGACGGACGTGCGGGGCATAATGTCTGGCTGACGATTGACAACGATCTGCAGAAAAAAGCCGAATCTCTGATTTCGGATACTACGGGTGCGATGGTGGTCATGGATTATCTGAGCGGTGAAGTGTTGGCAATGGCAACCAATCCGTCTTTTGACAATAACCTGTTCATTACCGGCATGAGCCGCACAGTATGGAACGAACTGATCGGAAACCCGGACCGCCCGTTGGAAAACAAAGCGGTTCAGGCAGAGTATCCTCCGGCGTCGACCTATAAAATCGTAACGCTGATGGCAGCACTCGAAGAAGGGGTTGCCAACGAAAGAACTACAGTATCCTGTCCCGGATCGTATCAGTTCGGAGGACATACTTATCGCTGCTGGAACAAGTACGGACACGGATCTGTTAATGCCGTATCCGCTATGGCAATGTCCTGCGATGTCTATTTCTATCATATGGGTCAGAAGCTCGGTGTAGATCGGATTGCCAAATATGCCAAAGCAGCGGGACTCGGAGAAAGAACAGGAATCGAACTGGATCATGAAGGAAAGGGGCTGATTCCCACATCGGAATGGAAGAAAAAGCGGCTGGGTGTATCATGGAGAGCTGGGGAAACCATATCCGTAGCTATCGGACAAAGTTATAACCTGACAACGCCGCTTCAGATGGCGGTTCTGATCTCCGCTATTGCCAACGGAGGAACTGTCTGGCGTCCTCAGTTGGTTAAAAAAATCGAAAGCGCGGAAGGATATCTTGTCCGCGAAAGCAGTCCTGAAGAAAAAGAACGTCTACCGATTAGTCAGAGAACTTTGGATATTGTGCGAAGAGGGTTGAGGAATGTGGTGAATAGTCCCACAGGAACAGCTTATAAAATGCGCCTTTCGGGGATCGAAATGTACGGCAAAACCGGTACTGCACAGGTCGTCAGCAAACCCAAAGACGATGACCCGAAACGCAAAGTCGCGGCGCATCACAGGTCGCACGCATGGTTTGTGGGATACAGCGCGTCCGAGGCATTTCCGATAGCGGTATCCGTGATCGTAGAGCATGGGGAACATGGTGCGGACGCGGCTGCGCCCCTGGTCAGAGATATGATCCGCTATTATTATCAATCCGAAGTCGGAAGACATGAATGAGTAAGTGTAAAGTGCAAGGTGCAACGTGTTAAGTCTTAAATCGGAAGTGCTGACTGATGTTTGACCGGCGGCTGATGCAGCATTTCGACTGGGGATTGCTGGCAATCACCATGATTTTGGGAATTGCTGGACTTACCGTATTGAAAAGCGCTGTCAGTGCGGGAACCGGAGATGTGCAGAAGATTCTGTATTTCAAACAATTGATCTTCTTCGGCATCGGTATTGTCGTGATGATCCTTTCGTTTTCGGTCAGTTATAAAAATCTGAGCCGATGGGGATATCGGATTTATGGCTTGTGTATCATTTTGCTGATCTGTGTAGTATTCTTCGGAAAATACGCGGGGGGATCCAAACGGTGGCTGGCGCTTGGTCCGTTTTCGCTTCAGCCTTCGGAACTGGTCAAAATCGCGGTTGTGATTGTGCTGGCAAGATATTATTCCGAAAATGCCACGGCAGAAGGCTTGGGATTGCGCGATCTGGTGATGCCATTTATTCTGACATTGATTCCGTTTGTATTTATTGCCAAACAGCCGGATTTGGGAACTGCCATGACCGTATTCCTGATTGCGGCATCAGTAACGATGTTTGTCAAAATACGGCTGCGGGTTTTTATGTCATTGTTCATTACTGCGATCTTATCCATGCCTGCAATATGGTTTTTCGGATTGAAAGACTATCAGAGACAGCGCATTATGACATTTATTGATCCGGACAGCGATCCTCTGGGAAGGGGCTATCATATTCTTCAATCCAAGATTGCCATTGGTTCAGGAATGATGTATGGTAAAGGCTGGATGAAAGGCAGCCAGAATATTCTGGCATTTCTGCCGGAACATCATACGGATTTTATTTTTGCGGTGCTGTCCGAAGAATGGGGGTTTGTGGGAGCTTCTGCTGTAGTGCTTCTTCTGCTGACTCTGATTGTTTGGGGCTTGAACATTGCTTACGGATGCAAAGATTCCTTTGGTACAATTCTGGCGGTTGGGGTTACCGCGATTATTTTCTGGCAGTCGTTTATCAATGTGGGTATGGTGATGGGGCTGATGCCGGTGGTAGGGGTTCCTCTGCCCTTTGTCAGCTACGGAGGATCGTCCATTATGACGATGATGTGCTGTATGGGAATCCTGATGAATATCAGTATGAGACGCTTTCTGTTCGAAGCCTGATAAAAATTTCGAGCAAAAAGACGCAGGCGGATTCAAAAAAACCTTTGACAAATTCATTGTCCTGATGTTACATACGCCCTATTTGAATATGAATAAGATTTTTTAAATAAACAGATTTACGGAGGAGACAGTATGATCAAGGTTGACGGATCGGTGGTGATACAGATCGTGAATTTTATTCTGCTGATATGGATTATGAACACTGTCCTGTATCGTCCTATCCGAAACATGCTTCTGAAACGAAAAGAGAAGGTGGACGGGCTTGAAAACGCTATCGAAATGTGCGACACCGGTGTCAGAGAAAAAGACGAAGCATATCTTGCCGGTATTCGTGCCGCCAGAGCCAAAGGTCTGAAAGAAAAAGAAGCCCTGACACAGGCAGCGGAGGATGAGGAAAAGAAAATCATTGCCAAAATCAATGAAAAAGCACAGGCGGATTTGGCAAAGGCAAAGGAAAGAATAGCCAAAGACGCCGAAGCTGTCAGAGTCTCTCTGCTCGGACAAGTAGATCTGTTCGCAACTCAGATCGGCGAAAAAATTTTGGGGAGGGCTGTGTAATGAGAGAACGCGGACTTCGGAAGCACCTTGGCATAAAAATGATAATCATGCTGGGGATGCTTTTCTTTTTTTGTGCGGGTGGCATTGCCTTTTCATCTGGCGGCGGGGAACATGACGGGGAACATGCAGCACCCAAAGGATGGGTAGATACCGATACTTATCGGGTGATGAATTTCGCGGTTTTGGCTGTCGGACTTTTCTTTCTGCTTAGAAAACCGGTAACTCAGGCATTGGAAAACCGGATCAAAGGGATCAAAGAACAGTTGGCAGACCTCGAATCCCGCAAAGAAAAAGCCGAAAAAGAACTGGCTTCATACAAAGATAAACTGGCTTCTTTGGACAAAGAAGCGGAAAAAATCGTGGAAGATTACATCCGTCAGGGCAAAGAGGCAAAAGAGCGGATTTTGAAAGAAGCCGAGAAAGCAGCGAAAAAGCTGGAAGAACAGGCTCAGCGCAATATTGAACATGAATTTGCTCAGGTCAGAACCAGACTTCAGGAAGAAATTTTTGAGCGTGCGCTGGTGAAAGCCGAAGAACTTGTCAGAAACAAGATCACGACAGATGACCAGGAAAGACTGGTTGATGAATATTTGAAGAAGGTGGTGGCATAGTGAAAAATCTGTCTATTGCACGGCGGTATGCCAAGGCACTTCTGCTGATCGGCAAAGAGGATGGTCAGGCTGAGACCTACAAGGAAGAGTTGAGCGGCGTCGCCAGTCTGATGGCGGGCGAGGCAGCACTGGCTCAGGCAATCAGCAATCCCCTGTATGATACTGCGGGGCGCAAAAAGGTCTTGGAAGCAGTGATCGGAAAGCTGAACTTGTCGGAAGTGATGAGAACGTTTCTTCTCCTGTTGTTTGACAAAGGACGATTCGGATTTTTGCAGAACATCAGCGATTTTTACCAGAAGCTGGCGGATGAACTCAGAGGTGTGGTGCGCGCCACTCTGACATCGGCAACTGCATTGTCCGATGACATGGCTGACAAAATCCGGGCAGCACTGTCCAAGATGACCGGCAAGGAAGTTCATCTGACAGTAACTCAGGACCCGGGGCTGATCGGCGGGATTGTTACCCGGATCGGCGATCTTGTTTTGGACGGAAGTATTAAAACACAATTGTTGAATATGAAAGAATCTTTGAAAAGGGGTGAGGGTGTCTGATGGAATTAAGAGCTGAAGAAATCAGTCAGATAATCAGGGATCAGATCAAAGAGTATGACAAGAAAGTCGAGTTGAGTGAAACCGGCGTGATCTTGTCGGTCGGTGACGGTATCTCCAGAGTATATGGTCTTGAAAAAGCCATGGCAATGGAACTCGTGGAATTTCCGGGCAACATTTTGGGATTGGTGCTGAACCTGGAAGAAGATAACGTGGGTATCGCCATTATGGGGGATGACACCAATATCAAAGAAGGCGATATTGTCAAAAGAACCGGTAAAATCGCTCAGGTTCCCGTCGGCGAAGCCGTTCTGGGCCGCGTGGTAACTGCTATGGGTGAGCCGATTGACGGCAAAGGTCCTATCAATGCCAAAGAATTCCGCCGCGTGGAAATGGTTGCTCCCGGCGTTATCGCCCGAAAAAGCGTGCATGAACCCTGCTATACTGGATTGAAAGCGGTTGACGCAATGACACCGGTCGGACGCGGACAGCGCGAGCTGATCATCGGCGACCGTCAGATCGGAAAAACAGCAGTAGCGGTGGATGCCATTCTTGCCCAGAAAAATACCGATGTGTATTGTATCTATGTTGCCTGCGGTCAGAAAAAATCCACCGTGGCACAGGTTGTTGCGACTCTGGAAAAACATGGCGCAATGGAATACACGACAGTTGTTGCGGCGTGCGCGAGCGATCCTGCAACCTTGCAGTTTATCGCACCTTACTCCGGCTGCGCGATGGGCGAGTATTTCCGGGATAAAGGCAAACACGCTCTGATTATTTATGATGACCTTTCCAAACAGGCAGTGGCTTATCGTCAGGTTTCTTTGCTGCTGCGCCGTCCTCCGGGACGTGAAGCCTTCCCCGGCGACATTTTTTACAACCATTCCCGTCTGCTGGAACGCTCTGCCAAACTGAGCGATGAGTTGGGCGCGGGTTCTCTGACCGCTCTGCCGATCATCGAAACTCAAGCAGGCGACGTTTCCGCATATATTCCGACCAACGTTATTTCGATCACAGACGGACAGATTTATCTGGAACCCAGCTTGTTCTTCGCGGGTGTCCGCCCTGCCATCAACGTAGGTCTTTCGGTCTCCCGCGTCGGCGGCGCTGCTCAGGTCAAAGCCATGAAGCAGGTTGCCGGAACCCTGCGTCTGGACCTGGCTCAGTATCGTGAACTCGAAGCCTTCGCGGCATTCGGCTCCGATTTGGACAAAGCCACCCAGAAACAGCTTACTCGAGGCGCAAGACTGGTTGAAATTCTGAAACAGCCCCAGTATCAGCCGCTTCCGATGGAAAAACAGGTTACCATCCTGTACGCTGGAACCAGAGGTTTTCTGGATAACTATCCTCTGGATGTTCTTGCCAAATACGAACAGGGACTTTACAAGTTCATCGAAGAAAAATATCCCCAGTTGTTCAAAGACCTTGCTGACAAAAAAGTCATTACGGACGATTTGGACAAGCTGATGACAAAAGCCCTGACCGACTATGACGGAGAGTTCAAGGAAACTACAAAATAAAAAGGGCTGTGATCTATGGCAAAGCTGAAAGAGGTCAAGTTAAAAATAGGCGCGGTTAAAAAGACCAAACAGATCACCAAAGCCATGAATATGGTGGCAGCATCCAAATTGCGCGGCACCCAGACCCGTATGGAGGGGTTTCGTCCGTATGCCACCAAGTTTGCCGAGGTACTGGGAAGTCTTGCCGAAAGAGCCGGAGAAGATGTAAGCCCTCTGCTGGTTCCCCATGAGGAGGTCAGAAAGGTTCATATAGTTCTCTGTACTTCGGACAGAGGACTGTGCGGCGGTTTCAATACCAATCTGATCGAAAAAGCAAGGCAGCTTGCAAAAGAGAAAACCGATCAGGGAATGGAAGTTTCCTATACCAACTTTGGAAAAAAAGGCCGCGATTGGTGCCGCAAACGGGGCATGAATATTGTCAATGAGTACATCGGCATTGTCGGAGCGAAATTCGATTTTTCAGTAGCAATGGTTGCGGGACGTCGTCTGATTGACGGATTTCTGGAAAGCAGCTATGACGAAGTGTATATCGTGTATTCCCAGTTTATCAGTATGGGAAAACAGGTTCCGACCATCAGGCAGCTTCTTCCCATTCCGCCGTTGGAAAAAACCGAAGAATCTGCTTCCGAAGAAAAAGCGTATCTGCCGGAACATATTTGCGAGCCTTCGCCTGCGGAACTGTTGAGCGAAATGCTGCCACAGAATGTCTATTCCCAGA
>CAZMDM010000251.1:0-3210 GCA_964564775.1 uncultured Desulfonema sp.
TCCAAGGTTCTGAGTCAGCAGGCAGAATTTTTGTTTCATGCATCGAATCTGTATTAAACGGTTCCTCAGACCGAGCTTGCTCAATGGCTGACCGATCACAGTTTTGCAGACCGCGTATTTTTCTGCAATGCCGGTGCGGAAGCCAATGAAGCGGCAATCAAGATCGTGCGGCGTTATTTCTCAGCGAAAAAGGGCAGCCTCATCGCTTCAGAATTATCACGATGGAAAAATCTTTTCACGGGCGCACGATGGCAACGCTGTCCGCGACAGGTCAGGATAAAATCAAAAAAGGCTTTGATCCGATTCTGCAAGGATTTGACTATGTGCCGTTCAATGATATTGAGGCATTGAAAAGCAGAATTGACGATTCGACTGCTGCGATTATGCTGGAACCGATTCAGGGCGAAGGCGGCGTGATATGTCCGAATCCCGGATATTTGGAAGCTGTCCGAAAGCTTTGCAATGACAAAGGAATCCTCTTGGTTTTCGATGAAGTTCAGACCGGCATCGGCAGAACCGGAAAGTTGTTCGCGTATCAGCATTTCGGCATCGAACCGGATGTGATGACGTTGGCAAAAGCTCTCGGCAACGGGCTTCCTATCGGTGCAATGCTGGCAAAACAGGAAGTTGCAACGGCATTCAGTGCAGGCGCTCATGCTTCAACTTTCGGAGGAACGCCGATTGTTACCGCAGCAGCTTTGGAAACGATGAAAACACTGACCGAAGAAAAAATTATCGAACATTGCCATGATATTGGCTTGTATTTCAAAGAAAAACTGCTGTGGCTCAAATCCCGGCATGACGTTATCGAAGATGTTCGGGGCATGGGATTGCTGCTGGGCATGAAGCTGAAAATCAAAGGCGAATCTGTGGTTAATGCGTGCATGGCAAAGGGATTTTTGATAAATTGCGTACAGGAAGATATTCTGCGCTTTATTCCGCCGCTGATTATTCAGAAGACAGAAATTGATGCACTGATCGTTTGTTTGGATGAGGTATTGAAATGACCAAAGATATATTGACATTGCTGGAACTTTCCAAAGCGGATATGGATTTTCTGTTGAAGCGGGCAATCGAGCTGAAAAAACGACATAAAGCCGGCATTCGGGAAAACAGCCTGTCCGGAAAAACACTGGGCTTGTTATTTGACAAAGCCTCGACCCGAACCCGGATTTCATTCGAAGCTGCTATGGTGCAGATGGGCGGCATCCCGACATTCATCAGTGCGAAAGATACGCAGATTGCCCGAAGCGAGCCGGTAAAAGATACGGCGCGGGTGATGTCCCGCTATATTGATGCGCTGGTGATTCGCACTTATGCTCAGGCAACGGTCGAAGAATATGCAAAATGGGCTACGATTCCGATTATCAACGGCTTGACAGACGATTATCATCCCTGTCAGGTGTTGAGCGATATTCTGACCGTGATCGAATGCAAACGCGGATATGAGGGCTTGAACATTGCTTGGGTCGGAGATGGCAATAATGTGGCTCATGCGTGGATGACCGCAGCCGCAGTCTTGGGATTGAATCTGACCTTAGCTTGCCCAGAAAGTTATCTGCCTAAAAAAGAGATATTGGAAAAAGCTTTGGCGATCAATTGCGGCAAAATTCGCGTAACGACCGATCCGATTGAAGCAGTAAAAGGCGCTGATGTCATCAATACGGATGTCTGGGCAAGCATGGGACAGGAAAGCGAGGCTGAATCTCGGAAAAAGGTATTCATGCCCTATCAGGTGAACAGCGCGCTTTTGAAACATGCCAAATCCGATGCGATTATTATGCACTGTCTGCCCGCTCATCGGGAGGAGGAAATCACAGATGAAGTCATGGAAGGAAAGCAGTCTGTGGTCTGGGATCAGGCAGAAAACAAAATGCACATGCACAAGGCGATTCTGGAAACCCTGATACTGAAATTGGGATAAAACAACTTATGATAGATATTTCGGTATCCTATAATCGCTATAAGTTTCTGGGCTGCGAATTTTTGACGTGGCTGTGGTTTGTGATGGAAAATCAGCCGGATGTGTTGAAAAATGCAGACCCGGAATTATCCGCTTTGGAACTCGGCAACCGCATTGTGTTGGAAAATCATTCCGGCGAATTGTCGGAAGCAATTACCATCAAAGGCGATGACGCGGGGCTTGAAGAAGGACGGCTTGCGCTGAGAAAAGGCGCTGTGGTTACGGAAATGAATTTGCTGTATAAGTCCGGTGAATATGAATGGAAGTTTTCCCTTAAAGGCGAGAGTCTGGCATTTTCCGGCTTAAAGACGCCGGATACCGGAAAGGTGGAAAGCAAAGACGATCTGGAAGGCGCGATTTTGGAAAAAATTTTTCTGCGGGAAAAGGCTATCGGATTGACGGATCGCCTGTTTCAGCAATTTATTCGCTTGAGAATTTCCGAGGATTGGGGTAAAATACTTAATTCTTCCATACGGAAATGGATTCATTCTGAGGATTAACCTTTGAGGAGTTTGTCATGCAGTTCAGTGTCAACAAAAAAGAACTTCGAGATATTTTATCAAAAATACAGGGAATTACCGGACGAAGAACTAACCTTGCCATCACGGAAAACGTGCTGTTCAAGGTATCTTCGGACGGAATTTATGTCTCTGCAACGGATTTGGAAACCGGATTTCAGGGATCATACCCTGCCGAAGTGGAATCCGAAGGCGATTTTGCCATCAATGCCAAAAAATTGTTTGAAATCGTGAAAGATTTTCCCAGTGATGAAATTCATTTTCACGAAGTGGAAAATCGTTGGGTCAAAATCGGAAATGATCGGGTCGAATACAATATCGTGGGGATCAACCCCGAAGATTTTCCCAATCAGCCGCAGGTGGATGATATTGAATTGTTCGATGTCGAAGCTGCCGCGTTGAAGCGCATGATCGAAAAAATTATCATTGTTGCCGGTGCTTCGGATGATCGCCGTCCTCATATCAGCGGCATGTATTTCGAGAGACTTATCAGCGATGATGCCAAAAAAGTGCGGATGGTTTCCACAGACGGAAGCCGCCTTAGCAAAATAGACTATAATTGTTCGCCGGATGTTCGGATGCCTGAAGGACCGGGCGTGCTGATTCCCAAAAAAGCCATCAATGAGGTCGGCAAATTCTTAAATTCGGACGGCATGGTTCAGATCGGCGTCAATGAGAATTATTTTGTGGTCAAACGCGAGCAGGAAATTATGATCGTTCACTTATAAA
>CAZMDM010000252.1:0-5911 GCA_964564775.1 uncultured Desulfonema sp.
AGGCAGCCCGAAAATCCGGATCGCGCCGGATGCGATGGTAGTGTTCGGCAGACCCAAGGGACACAGAGGGTCTTATAAAATGTGGGAAGAAAACAATATCGCGCCGCAGGTGGTTTTCGAGATTCTGTCTCCGGGCAATACCGCAAAAGAAATGCAAAAGAAGCTGAAGTTTTATGAGACTTACGGGGTCTGGGAATATTATGTCTATGATCCTGACAATATCCGGCTCGAAGGCTGGATATGCAGAGATAACCTGCTGCAACCCATAGAAAATATGAACGGATGGGTAAGTCCCATTTTGAAAATCCGCTTCGAACCCGGCAAGGATGATCTGGAAATCTTCCGTCCCGATGGGAAAAAATTTCTTTCTCCGATGGAAGCAGAGCGTGAGTATCTGAAAGAACTCGACTTGGAACGACTTCGCGCTGAATCAGAGCGGCTTCGTGCAGAAAAATTGGCTGCCAGACTTCGGGAATTGGGTATTGAAGCGGATGCGATATAGTTGAAAGGATAAATATTTGCTGTGCTGTCAGAGATCAATTCAGATATTGAAAAGCAAAGGATGAGCATAATGACATTCAATATCAGACGAAAACTTTTTATTCCGCTGCTGATTGCCGTAGTCGTACTGGGCGGAATCGGGTGGATGGCGGTAGATTGGCAATTGTCCGAACTCAGAAAGAATTTCACCTATCGGCTTGCGGAAGAAAAGATGAGCGAAATCAACCAAAGTATTACAACTGCATCTCAGCAGGCTTTGGAAAAAGCGTCCTTATTTATCCGAATGCCGGAAATTATCCGTGCGTATGAATTGGCACATTCCGGCAATATCGATGATGAAGCAGATGGCAATACCCAACATGCCAGAAATATGATTCGCTATCATCTCAAGCCGATTCAGGACGGTTTTTCAGGAGTGATCGGACAGAAGCTAAAACTGCATTTTCATCTGTCCAATGCCCGGAGTTTTGTTCGGGTCTGGCAGGACAAACAGATATTCCGGGATGGACAATGGACGGATATTTCCGATGATCTGTCACGCTATCGCAGCACCGTAGGCGATGTCAATCGTTCGGGGCAGCCCTTGCGGGGAATAGAACTGGGACAGGGAGGATTTGCCATTCGCGGAATTGCGCCGCTTAGCGGTAGTCAGGGAATGCCGCTCGGTTCTGTGGAAGTTCTGAGTGATCGCGATCCTCTTCTCAAAGCCGCGTCTGCCAATGAAAAGCAGAAACTGTTGCTGTATATGAATGCTGATTTGCTGCCGATCACCTCATATCAGGATGCAAATAAATATCCGATACTCGATAAAAAATATGTGCTGGTTTCGGAAATTGCGCTGGAAAATCGGATTACAGACTCGTCTTTATTGGATATGGGGCGGGAAAAGCTGAATGTTGCGTACAAAGATTCCCGGGCAATCGCTGCTTTCCCAGTGAAAGATTACAAAGACAGACAGATCGGCGTTATCGCCTTTGTGTTTGATATTTCTTACGAGCAGTTTTTAACTCGCTCGGTTCATTACACGTTGAACGGCGCGCTGCTGACCATGATACTCGTTATCGGTGTTATGGGGTCTCTGATTCTTTCATGGATTGTTCTCAAGCCAGCCAAAAGAATCTATATGTTTTCCAAAGCCATTTCTGAAGGAGATATGAGCCGGGCAATAGACATTAAATATCTTCACAGCAAAGATGAAATGACCATACTTTCGGAAACCCTGAATGAGATGGCGGCGAGCCTGAATCGGATGATCAAAGATATTGCATCTGGAATCGATACGCTGGTGGCTTCCGTGCATCAGATTTCCGCGGAAGTGGATCAGCAGGCAGCTATTGCAATGGAGCAATCGTCTTCGGTGTCTGAAATTACCGCCACCATGTCGGAATTGCTGGCATCATCGGTACAGATTGCGGAAAATTCGAATACGGTTGCCCGTATTGCCGACAGCGCGCTTCAGCACACCAAATCCGGTGCGGAATGGGTAGAACTGGTTACTTCGAAAATGAACAAAATCAATGATGATAACCAAAATACGGTTCGCAAGATTATTTCTTTGGGCAAAAAATCTGAAGAAATTGAAAAAATCATGGAGATTATCAACAATATTGCGGATCAGACCAAGCTGATTGCGTTTAATGCCGCGTTGGAAGCATCGAGCGCGGGAGAAGCAGGCAAACGATTCGGCGTTGTGGCAGTCGAAATCCGCCGCCTTGCCGAAAATGTCATGGAATCCACCGGCGATATCGAAAGCCGGATTACGGAAATCCGGGAAGCGGTTCAGGACATGATTATTGCTTCGGAAAAAGGCTCCAAACGCATTCAGGAAGGCTTGGAATATTCGGGACAGACGGCAGTCAAGCTCAGAGATATTGTCAAAGGCGTGGAATCCACCGCAGATGCGGCAAAACAGATTTCTCTTTCGACTCAGCAGCAGAAATCCGCGAGCGAGCAGATTTTAAATGCGCTCAAAGAAATCGATACTGCCGGAAGGCAAGCCAGTGATTCTGTGGCACAGATCAGCACGGTCAGCAAAAATTTGGCAGATTTGTCGGCAAAACTGGAAAATCTGGTGAAACGATTCAGACTTTCGGCATAAACGGAGTATAAAATTTTGAAACCCATAGATATAGCTGATATGAATACATTGCGGGGCATCCGGCTGAACGATAAAGACAAATTCCGCTTCCGATGCCATGAAAAACTCGGCTGCTTCAATCTCTGCTGCCGCAATCTAAATCTGTTTTTATATCCGTATGATGTGCTGAGATTGAAAAAATGTTTGGGCATAAGTTCCGAAGAATTTCTGGAAAAGCACACGGACATCGTGCTGCGTAAAGATCAGTTTTTTCCGGAAGTACTGCTCAGAATGGCAGACAATACGGAAAAAACCTGTCCGTTTCTGACAGATGCGGGATGTTCGGTGTATCCTGACAGACCCGATACATGCCGCTCATTTCCGATAGAGCATGGGCGGTTATATGAAGATAAAAAGCCGAAAATCGTGCATTTTTTCAGACCCCCGGAATTCTGTCTGGGACAGCATGAGGATACGGAGTGGACTCCGGAAGAATACGCGACAGATCAGCAGGCAGAACGCCATCATCAGATGACGGCTCTGTGGGCAGAAGTCAGAGCGTTATTTCAACGCGATCCGTATAACGGTGCGGGTCCCGAATGTCCCAAAGGAAAAATGGCATTTATGGCAGCATACAATATGGATCGTTTTCGGGAATTTGTATTCGAAAGCAGTTTTCTGAAACGATACAAGATCAGAAGCAGTATTTTGGCGAAACTGAAACGAAGCGATACGGAGCTTCTGAAGTTGGGATTTGACTGGATCAAATTTTATCTGTGGGGAATCAGACCGGTTTATTTCTCTTCTAAATAATGGTGATGGTGAATTATGGGAATTTTCAAGAAAGAAATTGAAACCAAACGGGTGATCTTCAATATCCGTCTTGATTTGGCAGAAAAACTGGAAGCTGCCAAAGAAGAATCCCGACGTCTCGGGAAAAAACTGGATGCTGACTCTGCTGTGGATAAAGCTTTGGAAAAATTTTTGAAAAAGGTGGAAAAAAAAATTGCCGAACTCGCTAAAAAGAAAGGAGAAGATACTTCTGATAAAAATCTCACCATTTTCTGATCGGAAGTTAGATGAAATCTGAAAAAGGATCAGTATATATATGCTTTTCAACCGACTGTGCTTAATTCCTATATGAATTTCTCGAAATCCGAAATCAGCACCGATCTGCTTTCCAAGATCGAAAAAACTGCCCGTAAATTTGTTTCATCGGGAGATTCGATTCTTATCGGTGTTTCCGGGGGACCGGATTCTGTAGCATTGCTGCACATTCTGATGTTTCTCGGACTGAAATATTCTCTGCGGCTCGGACTTGCTCATATCAATCATTGTCTTCGTGGAGAAGATTCGGATAAAGATGCCGAATTTGTATCCGATCTTGCACGGCAATCCGATATCCCCTGTTATATTGTCAAAGAAGATGTTCTGGGCTATCAGAAAATGCATAAATTATCTTTGGAAGAAGCCGGAAGACAGGTGCGGTACGAATTTTTCGAGAAAATCCGAAGTGAGCATCATTTTGATAAAATCGCTTTGGCGCATCACGCGGATGACAACGCGGAACTCGTGCTGATGTATCTTCTCAGAGGCAGCGGCATGTCGGGATTATCTGGGATTCCGCCGCAGAGGGAAGGAAAAATTATCCGTCCCTTGCTCCATATCCGCCGATCCGAAATTCTGAATTTTCTGGATCAGAACAATCTGCCGTATCGCTCCGATGATTCCAACAGCGATATCCGCTTTCTCCGAAACAAAATCCGCCATTGCCTGATACCGATATTGCAGGAATATAACCCCAATATTTCCGAAGCATTGAATCGCTTGTCCGTGATTTTGAGAAGCGAAGATGAGTGGATGCAGTCCGAAATTGAAAGAATATTTGACGATTGTGTTTCGGAAATGCAGAATAATCAGATTGTATTCGATGTTCAGATATTCAACCTGCATCATCTCGCTGTTCGGCGGAGACTGGTTCGCAAGGCAATCCTGATGCTCAAAGGAAATATCTGCCGGATCGCTTTCGGGCATATCGAATCCGTGCTGCAATTATCTGAAAATACATCATCATCAGATAAAAATCTGCATCTTCCCGACCGGATCAGAGTTGAAAAAAATCATAACCGTCTTACTTTTGTCAGAGAACAAAAATCCTTACGCGATCCCGAATTTTCATCAAAACACAAACGCATGAACACTAATGCTTGCAATATCCGATCCGATTGTGTAAAAATAGAATAACATGTCCTTTTTTCAGGAGGTATTTTCTTGAATCCGTTTTACAAGAATCTGGCATTATGGCTGGTCATCACCCTGATGATGATCATGTTGTATAATTTGTTCAATCAGCCGACAATGACACCTGTAACTGAAGTTACTGAATCTTATACACATTTTCTGGATAAGGTGGAAAACGGTCAGATTGCCGAAGTGATTATTCAGGGGCAGGAACTTCTGATTACCGAAGT
The DNA here is from genome assembly GCA_964564775.1 of uncultured Desulfonema sp. Lineage (GTDB taxonomy): Bacteria > Desulfobacterota > Desulfobacteria > Desulfobacterales > DYRC01 > DYRC01. The sequence goes on from CAZMDM010000252.1 coordinate 5,050, forward strand.
CAGCGGCAAAAAAACCAAGCTTTACGCACCTCAGGATAATTATCTGATCAATAAGCTCAAGAACAAAAATGGGGCAGTCAAGGCAAAACAGCCGAATGACACGCCTTGGTACACGACACTTCTGGTCTCATGGTTTCCCATGCTGATTTTAATCGGCGTATGGATTTTTTTCATGCGTCAGATGCAGTCCGGTGGCGGAAAAGCATTGTCCTTTGGAAAAAGTCGGGCAAGGCTTTTGTCTGAGCAATCGGATAAAGTAACCTTCGAAGATGTTGCAGGCATTGATGAAGCAAAAGAAGAACTATTTGAAATCGTTGAGTTTTTAAAAGACCCCCGAAAATTCACACGCTTGGGCGGACGCATTCCCAAAGGTGTATTGCTGGTCGGTCCCCCGGGGACCGGTAAGACTCTTCTGGGACGGGCAATTGCTGGAGAAGCAGGCGGTCCCTTTTTCAGTATCAGCGGCTCGGATTTTGTGGAGATGTTTGTCGGCGTGGGCGCAAGTCGCGTTCGTGATTTATTTGTTCAGGGCAAGAAAAATGCTCCGTGTATTATTTTTATTGATGAAATTGATGCAGTTGGAAGACATCGCGGCGCGGGACTCGGCGGCGGGCATGATGAGCGCGAGCAGACTCTGAATCAGCTTCTGGTGGAACTGGACGGATTCGAATCCAACGAAGGGGTGATTCTGATCTCAGCCACCAACCGCCCGGATGTACTTGATCCCGCGCTGACCCGTCCGGTACGATTTGAACGTCAGTTTGTAGTGTCCTTGCCGGTCTTCAAAGGTCTGGCAAAAATTCTTCCGTTTCCCATGAGAAACACGCCTCTGTCGGCGGATGTCCAACCGGTTCTGCTGGCA
>CAZMDM010000253.1:0-4849 GCA_964564775.1 uncultured Desulfonema sp.
ACCATCATCTGATTCCGGTCAATGCTCCCCGATGTCCGTTTCACAGCTATCACCGGGACGGCGCAATGCGGGTGGATGGCAACTACGGTTCTACGCTCGGTTATGAGCCGAACAGCTATGGAGAATGGCAGGAGCAGCCGGATTTTTCAGAGCCGCCGTTGAGCATCGAAGGCGCGGCGGATCATTGGAATCATCGAGAGGATGAGGATTATTACTCTCAGCCCGGCAAGCTGTTCCGCCTGATGAGCGCGGATCAGCAGAAATTGCTCTTTGCCAATACTGCCCGTGCAATGGGCGATGCGCCCAAGGAAATCAAAATCAGACATATCGGCAATTGCCTGAAAGCGGATCCGGCTTATGGAAAAGGCGTTGCGGATGCGCTGGGTATTCCGTTGAGCGAAGTATCCAAATAATATACGAAACCTGAAAAATGAACCACGCATACCCGGATTGAAATCCGAGCCTTCATCACATTGCCGTTCCGCGGCACGGGAATACAGGCGGGGATTTCAATCCCTATATGATGCCCGGATATTTTTCAGATTTGATTAGGATTAATTTATGAGCGGACATCATCTTGTTTTAGGTGAACTGAGCGATTTTCTCACGGGAAAAATCCTCGAAGATACGCTTGATGAGCGGTATCGCCAGAAAATCGCGCGAATACTGATCGAACAGAAAGGATATCTTCCCGGCGATATCGAAGCGCATCAGATGCTGACCGTATCTGTAGAAGACTGCAAGGCTATGGTTCCGGTGGATTTTATTGTGAGTATTTATAATAAAATCGGTATGATCATAAAATATGGTCCCGGTTCACTGGTAACCCGGATACGTCCGACAATAGCCATATCCCGTCTGATTGCACCGTATCAGATTCCGATTGCGGTGGTTAGCAACGGAGAAGATGCTGAAATTCTCGATGGTTCGAGCGGAGAAGTGATTGCGGACGGTTTGAATGCGATATTGTCCAAAAATGAATTGACAGAAACAATGAAACATGCTTCATTCACGATGATTTCCGAAAAGCGGATCGAAATGGAATCCCGCATCGTGTATGCGTATGAGATTGACGGTGCGTGTCCCTGTGATGATACGGTGTGCAGATTGCGATGAAAGATGACGAATATTTTATGAAGCTTGCCCTTGCCGAAGCTGAAAAAGCACTGGCAAAAAATGAATTTCCCGTAGGGTGCGTAATTGTGTATGAAAATGAAGTCATTGCCAAAGGCTCACGACTCGGAAGCAATGGCATCATTCCCAATGAAGTGGATCACGCGGAAATCACGGCTCTCAGAAATTTGGGGAATAGCGGACTGAATATCGAAAGAACCTGGGCAAGCCTTTATTGCACGATGGAGCCTTGCCTGATGTGCTTCGGAGCAATTTTACTAAGCGGCATCGGCAGAATCGTGTATGCATACGAGGATGCGATGGGCGGTGGGACAAACTGCGATCTGACATACCTGTCTCCGTTGTATCAGGATAATCGAATCGAAATTGTCCGGGATGTTCTGAGAAGCGAAAGCCTGAAATTGTTCAAAGCATTTTTTGCAAATCCGCAAAATACCTATTGGCAAGGAAGTCTGCTGGCGGAATATACGCTTTGTCAGGACTGAAGGTGATATGGGGAATGGCTGTTTTATGTTATTAAATCATCGTATTATGACTCTTGTTATCACTCTGATCTGTATTCTATCAGGCACTGCATACACCGAAATCAGCACAGACGGAACACTCGGAGCAGCAAAAGCCCTTTCGGGACCCGATTACGCGATCAGACCCGAATACGGCAGACAAGCCGGATCGAATCTTTTCCACAGCTTTCAGCAATTCAATATTCACAAAAACGAAAGCGCAACATTTTCGGGTCCCGATTCGGTGAAAAATATCATCAGCCGAGTTACCGGAGGTTCGACATCATGGATTGACGGAAAAATAGCTTCGACGATCCCGAATGCGGATATGTATTTTCTCAATCCTGCCGGAGTGATGTTCGGAGGCAATGCCTCGCTCGATCTGGGCGGCTCGTTTCATGTCAGCACCGCGGATTATCTGAGAATGGGAGCCGATGAGCGGTTTTATGCAACGCCGATGACAAACGAGATTCTGTCTGTGGCTGCACCGACAGCGTTCGGATTTTTAAGCAACGCGCCTGCAAAAATTTCGATAAAAGGCAAGGGCTATGTCTCTCCTGAAAGCTATGAAGATGAAATCTTCAAAGGTCTGAGAGTGTTCGGGGATAATTGGTTTTCCATCATCGGCGGAGATATCGAATTTATCAACGGAAAATATACCACCATCGATGATGACAATCTGCCCTTGGGCGCTCTGGCGAGTCCTGAAAAAGGACGCATCAATCTGGCGAGCGCCGCGTCTGCCGGAGAAGTGATCTTAAAGCCGGATGGTATTGATATCACTTCGGAAAAATTGGGAACCATCCGGGTTGCGGAAGAATCCGCGCTGCATGTGGGCGGCGGACAAATCTATATCCGAAGCGGCAGTTTTGTTGTGGACAAAGGCTATATCAACGCGGGAGAAATCGATCTGCCCAATGGAAAAATCATCGGCAGAAACAATGGCTTGGTGGATATCAATGTCAATACGCTGTTGTTTTCCAATGACAGCGATATTTTGATTCAGACTCTCGGAGCAGAAGACGCGGGAGATGTAAAAATCCAAGCTCGGAAGGCAGTGTTTGCCGAATACAGCAGTGTTACTTCCGCGACGTATGCTTCAGGCAATGCAGGCAATATCAGCATATCTGCCGAAGAATTGTCTTTTGACACAAACAGCGGTATCACTTCCGCGACCGCAGGTTCGGGCAATGCCGGATCAGTAAAAATCACAGCGGATCGTCTGACATTCACGAATCAATCAGGCATCAATTCAAGCTCTCTGGCGCAAGGAAACGGCGGTGATGTGCTGATCCGTGCCGAAGAATCCGTAAGCTTACGCAACAGCGGGATTTATTCGGGAACTTTTGCTCAGGAAAGCACGGCAGGAGCAGCCGCTAAAGTCCATATCATCACGCCGGAACTCCGTTTATCGGACAATTCGAAAGTCTGGGCATCCACTGCGGGACAGGGAAACGCGGGATGGATCAATTTCGAAATATCGGAGCTTGAGATGAGCGGCAAGTCGTCTATCGCCTCGGACAGCCTTTCCGAAAGCGCGGGCGGTAAAGGTGGCGGCATACTGATCGGACAATCCATAGAACAGACCGGCAATACTCACACAATTTCTCCGCCCGTACAGCATATCCGAATGCAGGATCAGTCTTATATCGGCACATCTGCCAGAGGAGAGGGAAATGCAGGCGGAGTCGCGATTGCGGTATCGCAGTTGGAAATGGACAGCGGTTCGATTATTTCTTCGTCGAGCAAACAGGGAGAAGGCGGCGGCATTGTTTTGGGAAAACATATCGAAGTCAGTATTCTCAATCAATCCTATCTCCATGAAATGGACGATACCACCATTCAGGTTGCTCAGCCTGCGGATATGATCCGCATACAGAATCAGTCGGGAATCTCGGTTTCTGTCGAAGGAGAAAAAAACGCGGGCGGAATTGCTATCGCGGCAAAAGAGCTTGAAATGGATAATGAAGCGTTTATCACTTCTTCCGGTAAATCTTCGGGCAGCGGCGGCTTGATTCTGATCGGCGGTTCTGTCAGCGAGCTTGAAAATAACAGCATTCAGCTTTTAAATCCGTCTGATGTGATCCGTATCCGCAATCATTCTGTGGTCAGCACCTCGGCTTCGGGTCAGGGCAATGCAGGAGCAATTTTTATGCGCTCGTCGAATGTCTCGCTCGATTCGGGCGCGGCAGTGGCTTCTGCCAGTTTATCCGAAACCGACGGCGGCAATGCGGGCGTCATCGAAATTCATGCAGAAAATATTTCGCTTGAAAGCAGTGCAAAAATCAGTACTTCCAGCAACGGGCAGGGCAAAGCCGGAACCATTATTTTGGAGACTTCCCGGCTCAATATGGATACCGATGCCTCGATCTTTTCGACCAGCAGATCCGAAAACAACGGAGGAGACGGCGGTGAGATTTTCATTGCCGGAAATATTGTCAGCAATGATTCATCCGTAACATTGCAGGCTTCGGACAGTATCCGCCTTAGAAACAATGCTTCAGTCAGCACTTCCGGCAATGGGCAGGGAAAAGCCGGAAATATCGTATTCAGCACGTCCGAGCTTGACATGGACAGTTCTGCTTCGATTTCTTCGGGCAGTCTGTCCCCCGAGAACGGCGGGGACGGCGGCGGTATTGCAGTCGGAAAAGAAATCGTGATGAAAACATCCGATACCGAAACCACTCTTGTTTCGATTACAAAACCCACTGACTCGATCCGAATCCGCAATCATGCCAACATCAATACTTCTGCCAATGGCAGAGGCAATGCGGGACGGATCGGATTGGGCGTGTCCGAACTCGAACTCGATAGCGGTGCATTCATTTCTTCGCTCAGCAACGCCCAAGGAAAAAGCGGGGACGGCGGCATTATCGTTGTTGCCGGTGCAATCGAAGAAGTCGGAAAAAATCTGTATGCGGCTTCCGAATCAAGCAGAAAGATTCATCTTCAAAACAATGCTGAAATCAGCACATCGAGCGCGGGAACCGGCAATGCCGGAGCAATTCTTCTGTTTGCATTGGAAACTGCTATGGACAGCAATGCCTCCGTATCCTCCGCGAGCCTTTATGAACAAAACGGCGGAAACGGCGGAATCATTCAGATTCTCAGTGAATATCTGAAACTCGAAAACCATGCCGGAATCACGACTTCCAGCAGCGGACAAGGCGACGCGGGAGCAATTTTTCTGTTTGCCTCACGCGTGGAAATGG
>CAZMDM010000254.1:0-4642 GCA_964564775.1 uncultured Desulfonema sp.
ACCTCTTTCAAAACTGTTCAGCCAAGCGATAAATCGCCCGGCTAGAAACCGAAGCCTGCTTAAGCAGGCTTGAGCTTATAGCCCTGAAATTGATTTCGGGGCTTTGGAAAGAGGTCTATTTTTTCAACTGCGTAACTCCTAATGAAATCTGAAAAAGATTTTGTCATATTCGATATAAGTGTCAGGTGTTAAGTATTTCATAACACATAACACGTTCAACTATTTTCGTACTTCAATATGCCGGATTGCCGACTTCCGCTTCATCGGAAATAAACAGTTTTTCAATCGTTCCGAGACTTTCCGGCAGCATGGAAGGATTTCCTCTAACTGCAATCAGAGTGGCTTTCATTCCGGGTAAAATCGCACCCGTATCGGGCAATCTCAGAAGGTTTGCGCCGTTCAGCGCAGCACAGCGAATGGCTCCGGAAATAGAAAAACCGGCTTTTATCAATAGCTTTAACTCTTCAATCATGGCTGCTCCGTGAAATACGCCCAGACATCCGGCATCTGTGCCGGTTCCGATCCGCACGCCGAGTTCTCGCGCTTTGGCAATCTGTTCAAGCTGATGTTCCAGATTTTTATGGGCAACAGATACTTCCACGCTGTCGGAAGGCAATTGTTCCGCATATCCTTTCATGGTGCAGGCTGTGGGAATCCAAAAGATTCCTTTATCTGCCATGCGTTTCAGGTTGTCTTCTCCCATGAAAAAGCCGTGTTCTATCGAATCACATCCGGCTTCGATAGCAATGCGGGTCGGAAGATCGCCATTCGTGTGAACCATGACTGAAAGCCCCAGTGATTTGGCAGCAATTACGGCGTCTTTCAATTCATCCGAAGAAAACTGCGGTTCTGTCTGTCTGCCGAAATGTTTCAGGCTGTTCAATCCCGACTGAACGATTTTGACTTGATGAATATTGCTGCTGTCATTCAGAATTGCCTCAGCCAGAGTCTGATCATTCATCGGAGGTCTGCCGATCAAAGCGCCGTATCGTCCGGGTTTGTGCCATGCTTTTCCGGCGACTTTCAGCACCACAGGGATTTGATTTTCAGAAGCGTAACGCAAAGTATGCGCGTTGCTGTCTCCTCCGTCACGGGCAGCTATGACACCGAATTTCAAAAGCTCTCTGGCATGAATCGTCATCATTTCTCGGTTTTCCTGATATGAGGCAGTCAGTTGTCTCTGCCGGATGCTCATATCATTTGTGCCGGACATGCCCAGATGAATATGGCAGTCAATCAGGCCGGGAAGCACGGTGCATTCGGACAAATCAGTAGCGGATAAAACCACATCGTAGCAGGTAACAGGCTGTATATCCCGGATATAGCCGTTTTCAATGTGAATCAGCATATTTTTACGAACCGGTCCGCCGGTTCCGTCAATCAGCCAGCCCGCGTGTATTTGAAAATCAGAGTTTTGTATCAAATCTAATCGCTCTCGTTCCCGGAAATTTTAAGCATCAGCTATACCGATACTCTCAACCGTTTAGAGTATAACTCCCCTTTAACGTAAGCGCGGAAGATTCTGCAAATGCGTTTTCCGCTCTGACGGCAGATAAGCATTTCAAGCCATCTGTATACAGACAGACAAAATTACTGCGTAAGATGAGTTTCCTGTCTTCACCTTTTCAGTTGTTTTTCTGAAAAAATGATATTAAACTGTTATTAAATCTTTTTCAACTGCGTAACGTGAATTATGAATAAAAATGGCTTCACACTGATTGAAATTCTGATTGCGATTTTCATTTTTGCAATCATTATCACAACCATATTTGGATCGTTCACTGCTGTTTTTTCCCATTCCGACGCGATCCGAGAAGGAACGGAAATTTATGAAATGGCAAGAAATTGTTTTGACCGCATGATGATTGATCTTGAAGAAATTTATTTTCCGATGGAATACGAAAGCAAAGAACTCGGTGAAAAAGACCCGGATCGCGTCGAAGGCAAAGATACTGAGCTTCGGTTCAGAACCCGCGCTCATGTAGCATTGGAAGATAAAGACAATGCTTCAAAGATTGCCGAAGTCGTGTATTATCTGGAAAACAGCAGAGACGGCTATTATGTGCTGAAGCGGGCGGATAATCTTGAACCCTTTCATGATTCTCCGGAAAAAAAAGCTGCGGATCCGGTCTTGTGCGAAAAAGTGAAGTCTTTGAAATTCACATATTATGACGGAGAAGGCAAAGATCATGACCACTGGGAATCGGATTCGGATTCGTTCAAATATGCCACTCCGAAAGCCATAAAGATTCAGATCGAAATCGGCAGTGAAACCTCATCGCTGTTTTTCGAGACCATGATCGCGTTTCCGTTTTTCAGACCAGAGAAGCAGTAAAACAGCCTCATACGGATAAAATTACTGCACAGAGTGAGTAATGATTTTCATGATTTACATTTATGATGTTCTATGCCATAAATTAACACGACATCAAGCCGGGTATAAATGCTAAGATATTATTTTTTATGAAAATAACTGCTATCCATTATCTCAAATGGCTGATTTTGTCCGTACTGATCCTGATGATCGGATGGGGAACTTCTGTTTCGATATTTCTGAAACAGCGTATCATTAAAAATAACAAGCAATTGTTAGAGTCTGCCCTGCGCCATATTGCTCTGAATCTGAAAGTACGGGTGGAAGATCATATTGCATTTGCACAATTCATATCTGATGATGCCATCATTGCCGGCGCGTGTAGCGATCCTGAAAATTCGAATGCCATCGCAGTTCTCAAAGCGTATCTGAAAAAAATCCGAAAACAATATCTGTTTTACGAACAGATATTTGTTACAAGCATTCGATCTGATATGAAGACCCGCGTGATTGCGGAAAGCTCAGATATCTCGCAGACGTATCCGATTCAATCTGCTTCCGGCAGAACCGAGGCGAATATCAATATCCTGTACAGCCCTTACAGCAAGGTTCCGGTCATTATGATTTCGTCTCCGGTCAGAAAAGAGGGCAAAATTGTCGGATATCTCAATTCGGTCATCCGATTGGACGGGCTTTCCGATGAGATGATCCGGGACACTGACGGACAACTTTTTTTTGCAGACGCGGAAAAAGTCCGCAATGAAAAATTATCGGAAAAATATCTGATTCGCAAACTCGATTTGTTTTCCGGCATGACAGAGGAATGGTACGCGGGAATGATTCCGAATACGGAAGCAATATCGCAGGAATTGTTATATTTTTTGAAAATACTGATCGTTGTCGGAATCTTCCTTTTAATTGTCTGGGGAATTGCCGCATTCATCATCGCGCATATCCGTTGGGTAAAACCGGTCAGGAAAGCGGCGGAAATATCCATGCGTCTGGCAGATTACGATCTGAGCGAAGAATCGGATAGTGTTTCCGATGATCCGAAAAATGAAATTTCCCGAATGATAACATCATTGCAACTGCTGTCAGACAGATTTCGGGAAAGTATTGTAAAAATATCGGAAATTACTCTAAAACTCACTGCCTCCATCAACGATATTTCCGGTGAATTGAACGATCAGGCATCAATCGCATCGGAACAATCTGCCTCCGTATCGCAGATCACGGCAACAATGGCGGAATTGTCATCTTCGTTCACCCAGATTGCCGAACATTCGGATGTTGTGGCAAAAATTGCCGAAAAATCTCTGCAAAACACCAAAGAAGGTGCGGAGTCTGTCAGAAATGTCATGGCAAAAATGGAGGATATTCACAAAGACAATCAGAAAAATATTGCCCAGATTATCGAACTTGGGAAAAAATCAAAAGAAATTTCAAAAGTGATGGAAATTATTAATAATATTGCTGACCGAACCAAACTGATCGCGTTCAATGCTGCTCTGGAAGCCTCCAGCGCGGGCGAAGCCGGAAAGCGATTCGGGGTTGTGGCTATGGAAATTCGCAGACTTGCGGATAACGTAATGGAATCTACCGATGATATCGAAAGCAATATCAATGAAATTCGGACAGCTATCGAAAATATGATCGTATCTTCCGAAAAAAGCAGTTCGGGAATCCGGCAGGGCTTGGAATATTCCACACAGACTGCGGCAAAACTGACGGATATTGTGCAGGGGTCTCAATCCACAGTGGATGCTGCCAAACAGATTTCACTGTCAACCCAGCAGCAAAAGATCGCGGGCGAGCAAGTCCTGATTGCTCTCAGAGAAATTGATAAAAGCGCGGAGCAGGAATCGTTGTCCATCGCTCAGATTTCTTCGATTAGCAGGACATTGACAGGGCTGGCAGAACAATTGCAGAGGCTCATTGATAAATTCGTTGTGAAGAAATAAAATAACGGGAGGAGGAAGTATGAATATGCTCGATGCAAAACAAGTATCTGAAGAATCATCTTATATCCGGCACTCCCGGAAGCGGGCAATACCGAAAAAAAAGATCGTATATCCCGACAGCGATGGAAAACCGATGGCAGACAATACCAAGCAGTTTGACTGGATTGTGAAAATCAAAGAGAATCTGGAACAGCTTTTTGCCGATAAACCGGATGTGTTCGTAGCTGGCGATCTGCTCTGGTATCCGGTGGAAGGCAGCCCGAAAATCCGGATCGCGCCGGATGCGATGGTAGTGTTCGGCAGACCCAAGGGACACAGAGGGTCTTATAAAATGTGGGAAGAAAACAATATCGCGCCGCAGGTGGTT
>CAZMDM010000255.1:0-2096 GCA_964564775.1 uncultured Desulfonema sp.
CCAAGCCGATTTTTATTGTGCCGCACCTGATGTTTTACAGCAAAAATCCGCATCGCAGCAAGCCTGGAGTCATGGAATTTATGTTCGGAGCGGATGAATATCCGAGCCTGATACGGCGGATAATCGCGTTGTTCAAAAAAACCGGCAACGTATTTGTCGAAGTTTCAATGCCTTTGAATCTTCAGGATTTTCTGGCTCAGCATGAACATCGGGAACTTTCCGGAAGCGAGCTGGCACCGATGCTGCGCCGCGCGCTGCTGACTCAGATCAACCGTCATCGTCAGAGCATTACCGGTCCCGTACTGAAATCCGTTGAAGAACTCAAAGAAAATATACTGACGCTCGATAGGCTGAGAACTTATATGCAGCATTATGCGGAAACCCGCAAACTTCCGTTGTGGAAAGTTTATAAAGAAGCAGACGGATATCTGGATGAAATTGCTGCAAAATACAGCCCAACCATGATCAGCATATTTTCTGCGGCAATCAAATGGCTGACAGGCAATGTGTTTGACGGATATACGCTCAATACCGATGAACTCGCCAAAGTCAAAAGTATGTCCCGGCGGGGTCCTTTGATTCTGATTCCCTGCCACAAAAGTCATATCGATTATCTGATTTTATCCTATATTCTCTATCATAACAACATGCCCTGTCCTCATATCGCGGCAGGAAAAAATCTGTCGTTCTGGCCCATGGGTCCCATATTCAGAGGGGGCGGAGCTTTTTTTATCCGCAGAACCTTCAAAGGAGCGATGCTGTATTCCAAAGTATTCGGGGAATATGTTCACAAACTTCTGGAAGAAGGTTTCAATATCGAATTTTTTATCGAAGGCGGACGAAGCCGCACCGGTAAACTGCTTCAGCCCAAACTGGGGCTTTTATCCATTATTCTCAATGCGTTCAAAGACGGCGCGTGCGAAGACCTGATCTTTGTGCCGGTATTCATCGGCTATGACCGGGTATTGGAAGAAAGCTCGTATCTGCGGGAACTCGAAGGCGGGCAGAAAAAACCCGAAAGCTTATCCCAGATGATCCGTGCCAGAAAATTTCTGAAAAAACGCTACGGCAGAATTTACATCCGTTTCGCTGAACCGATTTCGCTGAACGATTATCTAGCACAATCGGGACAGAATATCCGTGATCTTACCCCCAAAGAAACCAATACTTTCTGCCGCAATATTGCTTATAAGACATTGAGTTGTATAGATAAACTCACAATAATCACCCCTCATGCAGTTGTGGCGGCAGCTCTTCTGAACTGCTCCCGGCAGAAATTCACGTATGAATATATGCTGAGCGAAGTGGAAACCTATATGAATTACCTGATTCATCAGAAAGCCAATCTCGCGGATACGCTTTTGATGGATGGTGCCCATGCGATCAGATCCGCATTCGATTCTTATCTTCATGCCAAGCTGATCGAAAAAATTTCTTCGGAAAAAGAGTCGTCTTCGGAGCCGGTTTTCAGAGTGAACGATAACAAACGTCCTGCGCTGGATTATTATAAAAATAACTGCCTTGCCGCCTTTGTTCCGCCTGCGTTCACCGCTTTGGCAATTTTGGAAAAAGACGCGTTCCAATTTTCGATATCCGATTTGGATAGGACCTATCTGTTTTTACAGAACTTTTTTAAATGCGAATTTTCCTATGATACGGAAAAAAGCCCGGAGCTTGCGGTTCAGGAAAATATCAGAGCATTTATTGCCGATGCGGTTTTAATGCCGCATCCCACACTTCAGGATACCTACAATCTCACCTCGTCGGGTTTCAGAAAACTTAAACAGTTTGCAGCCTTCTTAAAGTCTTATTTTGAATCTTATCTGATAGTTCTGAGTTTTTTCATGCAGCATCCCGCGGATCAGGTCGAAAGTAAAGAGCGTATTAAAAAGATTCAAGATATCGGACAGAAAATGTACAAACGCAAGGAAATCGAGCGATATGAAGCCTTGTCAGTCATCAATTTCAAAAATGGCGTGGATTTTTTTCTTTCCAAAGGGATCAGAGGTGAGGAAGATAGTGAGAAAATCACCTTATACGCGGATACTATTCGAAAATATCTGAATCATCTGCCATAATTTACAGATTGAAATCCG
>CAZMDM010000256.1:0-4090 GCA_964564775.1 uncultured Desulfonema sp.
ACGGCATACGAGATCTAGTACGGGCTCGTGGGCTCGGAGATGGGTATAAGAGTCAGAATCAGAGCAGTCAGATAATTGCGCCGATCTCCGATGATACAGACCTGATTGATATATTTCGATGTGGCAAGTATGCCTTCGATATGAGAAGGTGCGATATTTTTTCCGCCGGAGGTGATGATGATTTCTTTTTTGCGTCCCGTAACTTTCAGAAAATTTTCTGCATCAATCTCTCCGATATCGCCGTTCAGCAGCCAGCCGTCAGGCGTAAATGTTTTTTTCGTTTCTTCGGGCATTTTATAGTAGCCTTTCATCACATTTCGCCCGCGAATCAAGATTTCGCCGTCTTCGGCAGTTTTATGTTCGATTCCGGGTCCCGGCTGTCCCACCCATCCGAAACGATAATTGTCAATGCGGTTGACATGGGAAAACGACATATCTTCCGTCATGCCGATACCTTCCAAAATCAGAAGCCCGGCAGCATGGAAAAATTTGGCAATCGAGGGATTGATCGGCGCGGCGCCGCTGATACACCAGCGCACTCTTCCGCCCAAAGCCGCCAACACTTTGCCGAATACCAGTTTTGTTGCCAGTTTGTATTGAAGACTTAACAGCGCCGGAATCGGCTGTTTGGCAAGCTTGCAGTCGCTCACCTGATTGCCGACATCACATGCCCACCGGAAAATCTTCAACGCAAGCCCGCCTTTGGCTTCCGCTCCGGAAATGATTTTGGCATATATTTTTTCAAAAATTCTCGGAACACTGACAAACCAATGCGGTCTTGCCAGTTTGAAATCCTCCACCAGTGTGTCCATGCTGCGATTGAATACCGTGCAGTTGCCGACAAAAATCGTGGTATAAACACAGGTTCTTGCAAATACATGCGCCAGCGGCAGAAATAAAAACTGTTCCTCGCCCGGTCTGAATTCTCCGCATTTTGAGACGGTTTCTGCGGTAAATGTAACATTGTCATGCGTCAGAACCGCGCCTTTGGGAAGTCCGGTAGTGCCGGAAGTATAGACAATTCCCGCAGGATCATCAGGATTGACCGCGCTGACCGCCTGCCCAAACGCATCATCCGAAACCTCTTTGCCCAAATTCAGAAAATCTTCAAAGCTCATAACCCAATCATCGCCGGACGATATGCCGTTGAACAGAACAACCTTTTTTACATTCGGAATCTCTTTTCGGATTTCGATGAGTTTTTTCAGTTGAACCTCGTTTTCGGCAAATATCAGCACAGAGTCGCAATGGTCAATAATATATCGGCAGTCTTTGGCAAGATTGGATTGATAAATTCCGACTGTTACCGCTCCGATGGATACGATGCCCATATCGCACAAAACCCATCGGAAACAACTGTTGCTGAGAATATTGACTTTATTGTCTTTTCGAACACCGAGCGCCATCAGGCTTTTGGATACGTTTCTGACCTGCTCGTAAAACTCCCGCCATGTTATTTCAATGGCAGCCGCCTCATCCGTGAACCATTTGAATGCCACCGCGTCAGGAGATTTCCCGACAGTTTCGGTCAGCATCTGGTGAATATTCTGAAAATTTCTGAATGACATATATAATTTCCCTCCGGGAGGAGCTTATAGCAGATTTGCGTGTATTTGGAAAGATCGGAAAAGCCTTATTGACATAATGAATCGTAATTGATAAACAGAATACGTCAGTTTGAAATCGGAAGGAGGTGAACAGGTAAAACATGAAGAAGGGTCTTTTGATTGCTGTAGTGATCGGTATTTCTCTGATGTTTGCAGTATCCGGTATTTATGCCGGCAATAAGGCAGCGGATGTCATCAAGTTGGAGGCAAAGTATCCTCACACCAAAGGCATTGTGGAATTTACCCATAAAAAACATGTGGCGGATTACAAAGCCAAGTGCGGAGACTGCCATCATGATGACAAAGGCAAAGCTCTCGAAAATCTGAAAGAGGGTGATAACGTACAGAGTTGCTTTGAGTGCCACAACAAACCCGGTGAAAAACCCAAAGGCAAAGATGCTCCCAAGCTCGATAAAAAAGAAGCTCTGAAGTATCACGCCGAGGCGTTGCATGACAATTGCAAGGGCTGTCATCAGGATTTCAACAAAAAGAACAATACCAACAAAGCTCCGACAGCTTGCACAAAGTGTCATCCCGGAAAAGAGAAATAATTGAAAAAGTTCTGATGTAAAAACAGGCGGGTATCTTAAATGATGCCTGCCTTGTTTTTTTATCATCCACCAGTGATATCCGCTTCGAATTGCCGTTTGAATTCCTGTTGGCTTGTAATTTCCACTGCTCGCGGTAAGGTATTTTATTTAAATCATCTGAGAGGGTGTTTGAAAAGTACTGCGGTGCCGATTCAGAGCCCGATCACCCATCGTAGCGGAATGGAGAAAAACATTTGCTGCCTTCCCGAATATCCCCTATTGTTAAACCCTGCGTGATATGATAAACCATATCCCATCTTTTTCAAAACATTTTCAGCTTACCAGCAAGATAGGAGACCGATATGACTCCATCGGATAATATTTCGGAAGAAGCTATAGCACTCGCGGAGGTATGGCAGAAACGCGCTAACCAGTTGATGAAACCGGAAGAAAAAACAATGCAGGATCAGATGATGCGCCTGCTGAGAAATCCCACCGACAAGATCATCCTGACACAGATGATTGATCAGAGTTTCCGGTCTAAAAACAGCGTGCGCGTGGCAGATCAGGTCTATCATGTCCTGAAAGAATACGGACTTCCGCGATTTTTCGGGTTTTCTGAACAGATGCAGATGCGTCTGTTTCTGTGGTTCGGGCGACACTTTCCGGGCGTGTCCATTCCGCAGATGATGGACAGAATCCGCGAAAACAGCAGCCGCTCGATTATTCCCGGAGAAGATGAGCGCCTTTACGCACATCTGTATCAGCGCAAACAGGACGGCGTGCGGATGAACCTGAATCATTTGGGAGAGGCAGTTTTGGGCGAAGAAGAAGCCCTGCTTCGACTCGAAACCTATCTCAAAGACCTGAAAGACCCGGAAATCGAGTATATTTCCGTTAAAATTTCAACGATTTATTCACAGATCAGTTCTCTGGCATTCGAGCATACGGTCAGTGTATTGAAAGATCGTCTGACGCAGTTGTATCGCGCGGCAAGAGACCACATCTTCACCCGCTATGACGGCACGCAGGTTCCCAAGTTCGTGAATCTGGATATGGAAGAATATCGGGATTTTCATATTACTGCCGAGGCGTTCAGGCGCACGCTGGATATGGAAGAGTTCAAAAATCATTCGGCAGGCATCGTGCTTCAGGCATATCTGCCGGATTCTTCCGAAATGCAGAAATATCTGACGCAATGGGCAAAACAACGGGTCGCAAATGGCGGTGCGCCGATCAAAATTCGCCTTGTCAAAGGCGCGAATATGGAAATGGAGCAGGTGGAAGCCGCGCTTCACAATTGGGCGCTTGCGCCGTATGACAACAAACTCGAAGTGGATGCCAATTACAAGCGCATGGTGGATTTCGGCACAGAGCCGGAAAATATGGCAGCTGTCCGTCTGGGCATTGCGTCTCACAATCTGTTCGAGCTTGCGTATGCCTACACGCTTGCCAAACACAGAGGTGTTACGCCGTACATCACCTTTGAAATGCTCGAAGGCATGGCAAACCATGTCTGGCGGGCAATTCAGGAAAGCACGGATGAAAGCGTTCTTTTGTATGCGCCGGTGGCAGGTAAAAAAGAATTTATCAATGCCATTGCGTATCTGATTCGGCGGCTGGATGAAAACACCGGCGATGAAAATTTCCTTCGTCATGCGTTCAGCCTCAAATCCGATTCCAGCCAGTGGGAGTATCTGAAAGAGCAGTTTATCACATCGTACAATTATAAAAATAAAGCCAAAACTACGCCCAATCGTACTCAGAACCGCCTGACCGAAACATTTTCAGAGCCTGTGGGAACATTGTACAACGGCGAGTTTGTCAATGAAGCCGATACGGACTGGTCTTTGCTTCCCAATGTCAAATGGGCGGAAGCCATCCGGGATAAATGGAAAAAAAACAAAGATTATCTGCCTGAAGAGCTTCCCATTGTGGTTGCCGGAAAAGAAC
>CAZMDM010000257.1:0-3782 GCA_964564775.1 uncultured Desulfonema sp.
ACATGGAGGAAAGCAGCGAAGCCACGATTATCAGCGATATTGAGGATACTGCCGATCTTCTGGATGATACCAGCGACGCGCCGATCATTAAATTGGTGAATCACATCATTTCCCAGTCCATCAAAGCCCGTGCCAGCGATATTCACGTGGAGCCGTATCAGAACAGCTTCAAGGTGCGCTATCGGGTTGACGGTATTTTATATGATCTGCTTACACCTCCCAAATGGATTCAGTCCGCGCTGACCTCCCGAATCAAGGTTATGTCCAAAATGAATATTGCCGAAAAACGGCTTCCGCAGGACGGACGTATCGAAATCAAAATCGGGGATCAGGATATTGATGTGCGCGTTTCCACGATTCCGACTTCTTTCGGCGAGCGCGTGGTGCTGCGGCTTCTGAACAAAAGTTCATCTCTGCTCACGCTGACCGAACTCGGCATCAATCCGAGACAATTGGAAATTATCGGTGAACTTATCAAATCGCCCAACGGCATTATTCTGGTTACAGGTCCCACCGGCTCCGGCAAAACCACAACGCTGTATGCGGTGTTATCCACGATCAATAAGCCGGATATCAACATCATCACGATTGAGGACCCGATAGAGTATAAGATTCCGGGCATCAGCCAGATTCAGGTCAATCCCAAAATTGACTTAACCTTTGCCAGAGGACTGCGCTCGATTGTGCGTCAGGACCCGGACGTGATTCTGGTCGGTGAAATCCGCGACCATGAGACTGCCGAAATCGCTGTTCAATCGGCTCTGACCGGACATCTGGTATTTTCAACGCTTCACACAAATGATTCTGCCAGTGCGATTACCCGGCTTGTGGATATCGGGGTGGAGCCGTTTCTGATTTCCTCATCTGTCATTGCCGTAGCTGCCCAGCGATTGGTCAGAACCCTGTGTAAAGAGTGCAAAGAGCCTTTTACCCCCGATGAAATCATGCTGAAAAGCATCGGCATTGCGCCTCAGGAAATCAGAGGACGCACGATTTATCGCGCCAAAGGCTGTGCCAAGTGTTTTCATACGGGCTACAGAGGACGTATGGCAATTCTGGAGATGATGGTGATGAATGAGGGCTTGAAAAGCATGATTCTGAAAACGTATGACTCCAACCTCATCAAAGCCGAGGCACTGAAAACCGCAAGCATGATTACCCTGCGTCAGGACGGGATTCAGAAAGTCTTAAGCGGTGTAACCACAATTGAGGAGGTTATCAGAGTTACACAACGTTAGAGTCATCATGGGGCAAGAAAGATATTATGGATATAGATCAGGATATTATCGATAGGGTCAAAGGTTTTTTGGACGCGGAAGAAGGCGCTCTGTTGTATGAGCTTGCGCTTGAAGCAGCAAAACTTGGTCCCTGTCTTGAAATCGGAAGCTATTGCGGCAAATCCGCGCTGTATCTGGGAACTGCATGTAAGCAGCACAATAGCGTTCTGTTTTCCATCGATCATCACCGAGGCTCCGAAGAGCAGCAGCCGGGCGAAGGCTATTTCGACCCGGAAATCTTCGATCATCGGATATTCAAAGTCAATACGTTTGAGTTTTTTAGAAGAACGCTCGAAATGGCTGGCTTGGAAAATACGGTCATTCCGATAGTTTCCAAGTCCGAAATTGTTGCCAGACACTGGAAAACGCCGTTGTCTTTGGTCTTTATTGACGGCGGACATTCCTTCGAAGCCGCCTGTACGGATTATCGTTCATGGGCAGTCCATATCATGTCCCGAGGATATCTGCTGATTCATGATATTTTTCCCGATCCGTCTCAGGGCGGTCAGGCGCCGTACGAGATTTACAAACTTGCTCTGTCTTCCGGCGAGTTCAGAGAGCTTCCGATGATAAAAACCTTGGGCGTGCTGCAAAAGCGCTGATAATGGCTTCGGCATGACGATCTGCCGCGCCCTGATGCTGCATCAGAGCTTGTTTTGCACGGATTCCCATTGCAAGCGCATGATGCGGATCCGATATGCAGCGAATCACATTCTGTGCCAAATCATCGCTGTCATACACCGTAATTCCTCCGCTGAACGATTCCAGCAGAATTTTGGCATCCTGAAAATCTTCGGTCGAAGGACCGTAAAAAATCGGCTTTGCCCATGCTGCGGGTTCCATAATATTCTGTCCTCCCAAAGGCACAAGACTTCCTCCGCAGAATACCGCAGACGCAATGCTATAAGTTGCCTGCAATTCTCCGATAGTATCGAGAATCACCACCTGCGCGGTTCGAAGATTGCCGCTCTTCAGGTCGCTTCTGAACTGACATGTAAATTTTTCCCGAATCACCAGTTTCCCGACCGATTCGGCTCTCTTGATGTGGCGAGGCGCGATAATCAGCAGAGTATCAGGGAATACCTGCAAAATCTTCCGATACGAGGATAAAATTTTTTCTTCCTCGCCGCTCCGGGTGCTTCCCGCCACAAAAACCGGCTGATGATTCACATTGTATAATTGCTTGATTTCAAAAATAATTCTATCATCAGAGGAAATAGGGTGTGTCCCCCATTCATATTTGGCATTGCCGTTAATGACGATTTTATCCGGCATCGCGCCCAAAAGACAGATCCGCTTGGCATCATCTTCTCCGATCATGCTGAATTTATCCATCAAACTCAGAGTTTCCTGCATGAATGATCTGATTTTGAGATATTTTTTTACAGAGCGGACGGAAATTCTGCCATTGATCAGAACGGTTCCGATATTCAATCGCCGGCATTCGGAAAGCCAGTTGTACCAAAGCTCGGTTTCCAGAAATACCATCATATCGGGACGGACAGATCGCAGCGCTCTGTGAACCACCTGCGGCAAATCCAGAGGCGCATAAATACAGACAGCGTCATTTGCCAATTTCTGACGGGCAACCTGCTGCCCCTGTACGGTGGTGGTCGAAACAATCACCGCAATGTTCGGCAATCGTTTTTTTAATGCCCGGATAATGGCATCAGCCACATTGACTTCCCCCACAGAAACCGCATGAAACCATATTCGGGGATTGCCTGAAATTTCTGCGGTCAGAGATTTCGGATAAATGCCCATGCGCTGACGGAATCGAACTCCCTTCTCGCCCTCTCTCAGAAGAGGATTCAGCAGGAAAAACAGTCCGGCGCTCAAATATCGGTATAGTTGGCATAAGTTCATTTACGGTGTTTCGATTTCCACAAAGCTGTTGCCTCCGACTCTCAGAAGACAGGGTTTTTTGATTGCCTCGCCTCTGGAATCGAAAGAAGTCGTTCCGGTAACTCCTTGAAAATACCTCAGTCGCAACAGTTCATCCCGGATGTCGTTTCGGGAAAAAGCGGCTGATTTTCTGAATATCTGCAACAGCATCATGGCCGTATCATACGCCACTGCTTCGATATATTCGGGTTTTTCGTTATAAGCAGCTTGAAAGCGGTTGACAAATTCCACGACATGAGGCTTGCGGCTTTCTGCAAAAAAACCGCTTGAAATCACAGCGCCCTGAGCATACTGCTCTGCCATTTCGATCAGTTTGTCGGAATGCCACAAATTGGTTCCCAGCATACTCACCGGTGGTATCTTCTGAGATGCCATCTGAGGCAGAATCAGCCCCACTTTTTTGGCAGAATCCGGGATAAACAATGCCTCGAACCGCGTCTGAGCCAGTTTTTTCAAATAGGATGAAAAATCGGTCTGATTCTGGGGATATGCAAAACTCGCAAGCACTTTGCCGCCATGAATGCCGACCGAGCGGGTAAATAATGTCAGAAAGCTGGTTCCGTATTTTTCATTCGGATACAAAACGGCAAAATTGCGGAT
>CAZMDM010000258.1:0-4059 GCA_964564775.1 uncultured Desulfonema sp.
GGTAATATCAATACTGAAAAATATTTTGCCGTTCCTAAAGCCCCGAAATCAATTTCAGGGCTGAAAGCTTAAGCAGGCTGAAGCCGGCTGACAGACAACCTGTTGAAACAGGCTTGAGCTTCTATCCTGGCGATTTATCGCTCGGTTATTTTTCAGATTCGATATAGAGGAGATTATCCGATGACCATAATTACATCGCCGGCTGCAATTTCAGCGCCTTTTTGAACACGGACTTCTTTGACGGTTCCGGCAACTGCGCTGGTGATGCTGTTTTCCATTTTCATGGCTTCCAATGTGGCAACCACCTGACCTGCGCTGACAGCATCGCCCACCTGAACTTTGACACTCAGCAGCAGACCCGAAATCGGCGCGCAGATTGTGTTGCCGCCAGCAGCTACCGGCGCGGGTGCGGCTTTGGGCGCGGAAACTGCCGGAGCAGCCGCCGGTTTGGGAGCAACAGCCGGGGCTGCTTTGGGCGCGGAAACTACCGGCGCAGCTTTGACCACCGGAGCAGCCGGTGCGGTCTGTATCGGGGCAGCATAATTTTCAATGCTTACCTGATAAGGCTTATTGTTCACGGTTACCATGGCAAGACCGTTTTGAATCTCGCCGACTTCCACATCGAATTTCTTGTCTCCGACTCCGATCTTATATTTCATCTTAACAACCTTTCAGATTTTAGAAGCGGGAAAAGTATTTCTTATTTCCCATTTTTCATTGTTTAACGGTTATAAGTTTTGGATCGTTCTGCCATCATCTGCTGGCGTCCCTGATTTGCCCATCCGCCCGAATATGACGGTATCAATTCCAAAGCCTGAGTTTCACTCATTTCGGCATGTAAAACCGCTGCAATAATGGCAGCTTTTTCCGGCGTAATTCTGGTTCCGGAAATTTCGTCATGCAATGCTATCGCAATCGCGGCAGCCATTTCCGGCGTAATTTCGCCTTCGGCAGATTCTGTCTTTTTCACCGCAGCAGCAACAGCAGGCGCAGGTGTCGGTTCTGCCTTTTTTTCGGGTTTTACTGCTTTTGCCTCAAGACTTTGGAAGAATTTGCCCGAAAGCATCATACCAATCATCAGGATACCAAGCACGATAAAGATGCCGAAAAACCGGATAAATAGCGTTCCGAGAGCATAGCCCCAGAACGAATCTTTGGAACCGATAATCACGGTGATTTTACCATCGGCTTTGCCGTCAATATCGAAAGCACTGCCATCTTTGACCTGAATCACCAATTGACGGACACGATCTTTGAGCGGCATATTCTGAGCATCTCCGCTCATCCACGGGTCTGTGAGCTTTTCATTGAATACCCACAACTCTGTGGAACTGCTGAAAAACGATGAACTCACCGATACGCTGACTTCCGAACCTGCTTTGACATCCGTGATTTCCAGCATGAACAATTCGGATCGGAAATCTTTGCTGTCAACCCCGGGACGATTGGCAGTGGCAAAGTCAACCGGTGTAATCTCTTTGATTCTCCCGCCCAATGCTTCGAAATCAATCGTAATACTGGTGCTTTTGGCTCTGGGAATCAGTCTTGCCGTAATTTTATCCTGCTCACGCGTGAATTCCGGCTTGGGTTTTTCCAAATCTTCTCCGAATGCCGCCCACAAGCTCTGAGGAAGCAGGGCAAGAATGAACAATACGGCTATGATCCAAGCCCTTTTACATTTTGCACTTTGCACTTTGCACTTTGCACTCATCTCTGCCTCCTATTGGAACATCGCAATAAACATACCGGCTGCGGCAGCCGAGCCGATAACACCGGCAAGATTCGGACCCATTGCGTGCATAATCAGCCAGTTATCCGGGTCTGCTTTCAGACCTTCGGAATGGGTTACACGGGCAGACATCGGCACAGCAGACACACCGGCAGAACCGATGAGCGGATTCATTTTTTCCTTTAAAAATATGTTCATGATATGAACGGTTAGAATACCGCCTGCGGTGCAGATTGTAAAATCCACCAGACCGAACGCGAAAATCATCAGGGGCTTCCAGCTTAAAAATACATCTGCCTGCATGGTTGCGCCGACCGAAACTCCCAGAAAAATCGTTACGATATTCATCAGGGCATTCTGAGCTGTATCGGACAAACGTTTGACCACGCCGCATTCTCTCATCAGGTTGCCGAACATGAACATGCCCATCAGGGGCGCAACTGCCGGAATCAGCAGAACAATCAATGTAACGCCGATCAGGGGAAACAGCAGTTTTTCCCGCTGAGACACGGGTCTGAGTTGTCTCATTTTGATTTTGCGCTGCTCGGGCGTGGTCAGCATTCTCATAATCGGCGGCTGAATCAACGGAACCATTGCCATGTATGAGTATGCTGCCAATGCGTTTGCGCCCAGAAGATGCGGAGCGAGTTTGGCAGTCAGATAAATGGTGGTCGGACCGTCCGCACCGCCGATAATCCCGACCGATGCGGCTTCTTTCAAGGTGAATCCGACAAAGAGAGTTCCAATATAGGTAATGAATACGCCAAGCTGCGCGCCTGCGCCGATAATCAGGGTTTTGGGATTGGCAATGAGCGGTCCGAAATCCGTCATTGCGCCAAGACCGAGAAAGATGACGCAGGGGATGATCTCCCATTCGACACCGTATTTGTAGAAGAATCGGATCAGTTCCGGCGTGCCGTGTTCCGTAAATCCCATGAGCGGCGTGAGCGGAAAATTCACCAGAAAAATGCCGAATCCGATCGGAACCAGCAGCAAGGGTTCATATTCTTTGGCAATTGCCAGATACAGGAAAAACAAGCCTACCAGCATCATCAATACCTGATTGACGGCAAGGCTGGGAACCCCGGTCTGGGTGAGCAGAATGCTTTTAATCAGTTCAAGTACATTATCCCATGACATGGACTGCGTTTTCCTTTCTTACAGAGGGATGTTCCCGTGTTTTTTGGGCGGATTGCTGTCGCGTTTGGTCTTGAACAGCTTCAATGCCCGAATCAGTCTGGGACGGGTATCTGCCGGGTCAATCACATCATCAATATAGCCGAGTTCCGCAGCCTTATACGGGTTTGCGAATTTTTCGCGGTAATCGGACACCAGACGCTTGCGTTCTGCCTGAGCATCTTCGGCTTTTTTGATTTCATCCCGGAAAATGATATTGACTGCGCCATCCGCGCCCATCACTGCGATTTCGGCAGTCGGATATGCGATGTTGTAGTCGCCTCGGATATGCTTGGAACTCATAACGCAGTATGCGCCGCCGTAAGCTTTTCGGGTAATGATTGTGATTCGGGGAACGGTGGCTTCACAGAACGCATAGATCAGTTTCGCGCCGTTTCGAATAATGCCGCCGTGTTCCTGCTGGGTTCCCGGCAAAAATCCCGGAACATCTTCGTAAATAATGAGCGGAATATTGAACGCATCGCAGAAGCGCACAAATCTCGCACCTTTGATCGAGGCATTAATATCCAGACATCCTGCCATAAAATTGGGTTGATTTGCGATCACGCCCACCGGCATTCCGTCCAGTCTTCCGAAGCCGACCACGATATTTTTTGCCCAATGTTCATGCACTTCGAAGAAATAATTACTGTCCATATTGGAGCGGATAATATCGCGAATTTCGTAAGGTTTGTTGGGATCCGCCGGAACAATGTCTCTGAGCGATTCGTCGCGACGATTGGGATCATCTCCGGTATCCAATTTCGGCGGGTCTTCCATATTGTTGCTGGGCAGAAAAGCCATGAGTTCCCGGATTTTCTCCATGCAGACCGCATCGTTGGGAGCTGCAAAGTGTGCAACACCACTGACCGAGTTATGCGCCATCGCACCGCCCAAGTCTTCTTTGGTAACCACTTCGCGGGTAACGGATTTGATGACTTCGGGACCCGTGATAAACATGTGGCTGGTGCCTTCGACCATGAAAATCCAGTCGGTCAGGGCAGGCGAATACACCGCGCCGCCGGCAGAAGGACCCATGACTGCGGTAATCTGAGGAACAACACCGGATGCCATGACGTTGCGTAAGAATATTTCCGCGTATCCGTCAAGGCTCATCACGAATTCTTGAATGCGCGCTCCGCCGGAATACGAAA
>CAZMDM010000259.1:0-3595 GCA_964564775.1 uncultured Desulfonema sp.
CTGTCAGTGTTTATTTTATCGTACAATCGTTATTGCGATTGCGTTTTATTGTAATGATAATACGTCTTCCGCCTTTTTCCCATCGGACATCATCGGAAAAGCGCCGGATAATATATATCCCTCTTCCCGATGGTTTGGCAATATTTTCTTCACATCTCGGATCGGAAATCCGATGATAATCAAATCCTTGTCCCTCATCCTCGACAGCAAGGCAGAAGTCGCGTCCATAGCGCCATCGGAGGGTGATGGATTTGTTCTTATCTTTCCGATTTCCATGAATCCAAGCATTTATAAGGCTTTCGGATAATACGGATCGTATTGCCATATCGGAAATATCGAAGTTTCGCTGTTTCAATTCTTCGAATACGTCAGTGTAAAACTCGAATATCGAGCGGTTGAAATCTTCCAGACTGTCGGGCTTCAGGATTTTTTTATTCCACCGATGTTCATCTTCGATTTCCAAACCGATAATGGTGATATCATCTGGAAGATTCTCCTGAGACACGACATTGCTGTCTGCTTCGTTTTTCCGGGATATGGTATTGAAAAGAATCCGTATCAGTTCGGAAACAGAGGCAGAAGGATTTTGATTGACCAACTCCTGAAGCAGAGATTTCAGTATGGTATAGCTTAATGAATCTCCGCCTTTCATCATGGGCAGATCGGTCAGACCGTCTGAATATAAAATCAGCTTATCCCCGGCGTTCAAGCAGCATCTCGCGGATGAATACCGCATATCGGACATTACGGGAATCGGAAGATTTCTTCCCTCTCTGCCCTGTTCGGGAAGCCCGGATACTTTTTGGTCTCGGATCAGGAAAAAACAGGGATGTCCGGCAGATACATATTCCATATCAAGCGTCTGATGATCTATGGCAATATCGACTGATGTGAAAAAGTCCTGATCTTTGAACACCCCCGAACAGGATATTTCCCGATTCAGAAGAGTGAGGATTTCTTTCAGAGAAATATCGGGATTTCTGTTCAGTATGCCGTGATGTGTCAGATCGGTGATAATGCTTCTGAGAATACAGCCCACATCATGTCCTGACTGATCTTTCAGGCTGATGATGCTTTTTTTTCTGCCATGATGTTCCGCAGTATGAACAAAATAATGATCCCCGCCTTCTTTGAAACAGGGAAGATAGATCGCATCGAAATACAAGCTGAGACCTTCTTCGAGATCCGTATGAGACGGCGGATATCCGTTGATCATCTTCAGCAGGTGTTTTGCCAGCTCGATGCTGATCTCCTGCTTTTTCATGAAATTTCTGATATCTGTGATATCCAGAAGACTTTGCACCAGATATGATTCTTTGTTTGCCGATGTCTTTTTAAGAGAACGCCGGACATGAATGATGTCGTTATTATAGGTTTTCAGAGTATATTCATTGCCGACAACTCTCAAAGCTGGATCGGACGGAGCATCATCCACCCGAAATTCATACAAATCTCTTCCGATAATCTCTTCTCTGCGGCACTGAAACATCTTCAGGGTATAAGGATTGACATCGACAATTCTGAATTGCTCGGTATCCGTGATAATGATGCCGGTCTGAATCGCGGACATGATGGCTGTCAGGTATGCCTCATTTTCTCTGACTTTTTCTTCTGCTTCTTTGATTGCCTGCTGATGATTCCAATTGATCAGCAAAGAACTGATCAATGCTTTAAATTCTCGGGGTCGGATCGGTTTATTCATAAAATAAACATCTTTTTTAAGAATATGGATCAGGCTTTTCGGAGAAATATCTTCATAAAAGGTAACAATGATGATGAATACTTCGGGATCGAGCCTTCGCAGAGCTTCCGCGGTTTCAATCCCGTGCATCTCTGTCATCCGCATATCCAGAATACACAAAGGAATTCTTCTTCCGCTGTCAGATTCATGCCTGAAAAAATCCAGCAGAGGCTTTCCATCATTGAACATACGAAAATCATACGCTTTGCGGTTATCGGAAACATGACTGATATCCGAGTCCGTATCGGAAGTCAAAAGATGCCGGAAAAGGCGCAGTTGGTTGTTATCATCATCCGCGATCAGAATTCGTCTGTTCATATCCCGCATGGTCAGCCTTGGTCTGATGAATATTTCTGCCGATCATCGGCGTCAGTTCGTCAATGTATTTTTTCAGCAATAGTGCTTCTGCCTTCAGATTTTCGGAAGCAGATGCGAATTCCTCCGAGTTTGCCGCAGTTTCCTGAGCCACTCTGTCAATTCCGGCAACCCCATCGTTGATCTGTCCGATAGCCTGTGAAAGGTCTTTGGTGGCATCCGTGATCGCTTTGGTTTTATCGCCCATACTGGTGGCGGTGCGGATGATTTCTTCGAAATCCTCATTCATGGCTTTGATAGAGACAGAGGATTCGGACACTCTCCGAATCGTGGTATCCAGCAATTCCTGAGTGGTCTTCGCCGCTTCGGCAGTCTTCTTTGCCAGACTTCTGACTTCCTCGGCAACCACCGCAAAACCTGCTCCGGCTTCTCCCGCACGGGCAGCTTCGATTGCCGCGTTCAGAGACAGCAAATTGGTTTGAAACGCGATGCTTTCGATAGTTCGGATGATCTGCCCGATTCTGTCGCTGTCATTTTCTATTAATTCAATGGTATCGGTCAGCCCGATCAGTAGCTGAACGGTTTTTACAGATTTTTTGATATTCTCGTTCATCAGATTTCCCGCGCCCAGCGTCAGATCCGAGGTTGTCCTGCTTCTTTCCGCCATCAGATTCAATGATGCGGAAGATTGTTCCGCTGCCGCAGCCTGTTCTGCCGCACCGATTGCCAGTTTCATGCTGGCTTCGGAAAAATGCTCGGAAGATGTGGTTACGGTGAACACACTCTCGACCAGACCGCTGATGACATTCCGCAGCGGGCGTTCTATGGATGCTGCGATCAGATAGGACATGGGAATGAAGATCAGAAGTGCTATCAGACTGACAATCAGAATCCGGTATTGAAGATTTTTTTTGGATTTTATGCCGACAGAAACAAAGTCATTCACCATGTCATTAATATGTTTTTCTTCCTCAGCAACTAAAATCACGCCGATATTCTCTCCGCCTGAGGAAACAATTTTCGAACATACCGCAATAAAAGGCTCTGTCGAAACTGTCAACCTGATAGTTACAGATTTTTCAGCCCCATAAATCTCTGCGAGAGATTTCGGATCAAGGGTAAGATACCGAGTCTGCTGATCGGTTTTATTCGGAAATCCGTGATGGGCAATCGGAGAAGTCCCCAGATAAACCGCGCAGGGAACGCCGGTTGCCATATAAAATACTTCGCGCGGTTTGATGTAATGGTTTAAGATTTTTCCTGCCACCGCAATCGCAACCGGGTCATGAAAATCATCCCGGATAATTCCTGCGGAAGCGATACTGAGCAGATTTTCTTCGGAAGTATATTTTCCGGTCAGCCTGAATGCCTTGGCAAACTCCCGATCATGTTTGGTAACGGTGATCAGATTTGTTTTTTTATCTTTGGGAAGACCGGATAATATCTTTTTGCCGATAATCCATAACTTGAAATCTTGTGCGAGCCATCGGCTAGCGACATTTGCGCCCGTATGTGCCGGATAAACTGCGACATGCCTTC
>CAZMDM010000260.1:0-5289 GCA_964564775.1 uncultured Desulfonema sp.
AGTTTTCAGGATTCACCACAATCAGGCGGCTGATGCCCATGTTCATTATGGCACGCGCGGCTGCCCCGATATTTTCAGGATACCGGGGCTGGTTCAGAACAACAGCAATGTGATTCAGATTGATTTTTTCGGTCATTTACCTGTAATTTCAAGCTGATTGAAGAAATAGCCGATCTCGAATGCCGCAGTTTCGGGAGCATCGGAGCCATGCACGATATTTTTCTCGATATCATTGGCAAAATCCCGGCGGATCGTGCCTTCGGCTGCTTTGCGATAATCCGTCGCGCCCATGAGTTCCCGATTTTTGGCGATCACGTTTTCGCCTTCCAAGACCATCGGCACGCAGGGACCCGATGACATAAAATCAGTCAGGCTGTCAAAAAACGGGCGTTCTTTGTGAACCGCATAAAAGCCCTGAGCCTGAGCCTTGGTCAGGTGAATCATTTTCATGGCGACAATTCGGATACCGTTTTTTTCAAAGCGCTTTACCACTTCGCCGATCAGCCCGCGGGCAACGCCGTCAGGCTTGATGATAGATAAGGTTCGTTCCATATTGTTACGATTTTTTTCCTTTCGATAAGATGCTTTCAGAAATATCAGAAGATATGTGTGAAGTCAACCCGCACGATCCGAATCCGAATCAATCCACTCCCATCAATCATGAAATTGGTAGGAGATTGGAAATTGCCGGTCTAAAACAGGAATAAGCCGGTTTGAAGCAAAACGAACTATTGTGCTGAAAAAGTCTCATATTCCTCATCGAAAATAACCGGAATTTTTTCATGTAGCTCTTTCAGCAACGGCAGCATGAGTTCCCGAATCTGTGGGTGAGCGGCTTTCTGGCACCTCATTCTGAAGACATGCTTCCACTCCCTCAGATTACAAGTCATCACGATTTCGGTTTTCAGGCTGTTGGGCAGCACGCTTCGGGCTTGCTCCGCTTTGGCACCGAGCGATAAGAGTGTCATGTATCGGCGTTCTGCATCCTGCATCGCTGCAGCCCACTGCTCATATTCCGGCGAACCTTCTTCCCAAAACAGCGGCTTAATAACCGTGAGTTCATTTCCGAATTTATCTTTGGAATAATTGGCGTAGCGCGTAGATTCGACCGAATAGGAAGCCAAACGGTGACGGGTCAGTTCTGCGAGAATACCTCTGTCGCAAACAAATCTGACCGTGATGTTCACATGCTCGATCACGCTGTGATGACCCGATTTTATGATTCCAGCAGCAAACTGTTTTGCCGAATCTTCCGTCATCAGATTTTCACTTTTATAACAGGTTCTTCCTGCGAGTTCGATCAGTGTCAATATCTCGCGGCTGTCCGGCATAAACAGAATTTTATGCGAAGGTTTGATGATTCTCATAATGTTGATCTTTCGTTGAAAGCTGTTCTTTTATAAAATTAGCCTAATGAGAATCGGTACGGTCAGGGTCAGCACAATGCCACTGAACAGGGAAATGATCCCATATTCCTGACCCGCGAATCGGATGATGATCGGAAGGGTAGTATCCATCGAGGTCGCTCCGCCTGATGCAATGGGCGCGAGCCTTCCGAAATATCGGATCAACAAAGGTGTCATCAACAATGTACTGATTTCACGCATAATATTTGATAAAAGCGCAATCACGCCCAGGGTTTCCCCCCTGATTTGGGTGATCATAATGCTGGAAAGGCTGTAATATCCGAAGCCTGAAACCACTGCCAGCGATTCCCGCAGACTGATATTCTGCAGACAGGATGAAAATACTGCTGTTCCGGCAAGTGTTCCGATAATCACACAGACTGGAACCAGCAGTATTTTGGCATTCATCTGTCTGAGTATCTGCCATGTCTGCGGATTTCCGCCCATACCGATGCCGACCAGAAACAGCAGCACCCACAGTGCATACTGAGAGATATCCTCATTGCTGAAACATTCGGGCATCACTGAAAACGCACCGCATCCGATTCCTACGACAAAGCAAAACGCAATCTTCAATCCGGCATTCATGGTCAGTTTCCATAAAGAACTTTCTGCTCGGCAGCAGATCGTTCTTCTTCGGTAATCAGTTCCAAATCCACCATCAGCTCGCCGATACCGGCATCTCTCAATGGTTTGATTGCCAGAATATTTTCGATTCCGATGTATTCTATATCCTTACGTTCCGGTCCCAGACTGTAAAACGTATAATCCAATGTCAGGTCTGTTTTTTTGAGAATATTGACATGACGCCCGACAAAGATAAAATGATGTCCCATCAAATAGTACGCGCCGTAAAGTAGCGCGCAGATAAGAATAAATTTTTTAAACGGGTGCATAAAATATTCCTTTCCCAAGCATCACTGAGCTTGTTTTGCCCGAAAATCTTTCAGATGACTTTCGAAGCTTTTGAACATAGATTCCGACAGTTTGCCGGACTTAATCAGACGTTCCGGTACAGCTTCCACCACTTTAAGCCATTCATTCAATTCTTCGGGAGTGGGTTTGAGAAATTGTATTCCCTGTTTCTTCAATGCTTCGATGGCTTTTCCATCATCTTCCCGATTCTGATGGTCAATTTCTGCAAAGGCTTTGCTCATTTCTTCGCGGACAAGTTTCTGATCCTCTGCGGAGAGCTTGTCAAACACTTTTTTATCCACAGCCAGCACGGCATACAGATACAGCATGGGCATCTCCAGCAGATATTTTACCTGTGTGTGCCATTGCAGGGCAATTGCCGCGACCGGAGAAGTGGCAACCGTATCGATCAGTCCGGTCTGAAGCCCCGCGCGTACATCTGCGAGAGATAAGGGAATCGGATTGATATCAAATACTTTGACTGCCTCCAGCACTGCGGAATCATTATCGGGAATCCAGACCTTCCGTTTGCGGAGATCAGCCAGCGATTCCACAGCTTCTTTGGACATGATATACGCGAATCCGCCTTCAGCAAGCCCGAAGGTAACAAATCCGCTTTTTTCGAATCCCTCAGCAATCACTTTGTCGATATGCTTTCGGACATAATCCACTTCTTCAAGCGATCTGAATTTGAGAGGAATCGCATAAACCTGATTATCCGGGTAAAACTGCGTCATACTTCCTGCAACCAGCGCGCCGCCATGCAACTGACCAATGCTGATTTTGCGAAGCACGGCTTTGTCATCTCCCATAGAACCGCCCGGATAAAACCGAATTTCAACACGATTGTCCGTTTTTCTAGCAACAGCTTCCGCGCCTTTTCGCATTTTTTCCATCCACATCGAACCGTCAGGGGAAAGCGTTGCAATTTTGATGGTACTTGCCGAATATGCCGAAGAGATACTCACCATCATTGCCAAGATACAACATATCAGTTTTTTCATACCAGTCCTTATTAAAAAATATTTCAGAAACTTATCCTACAATCCCGAATTGACCGCAGACGGATAGGGTTCATTGCTCACCCAAATCATCCTTAGCCGACAACTCTAGTCTAAAAGGATAAAACAGATTTGTCAATCTTGAAATATTGTCTCACGTATCACAACATTTCCTTGCTTTAATTCAAAAATAGTATATGATATAAATTAATGCCCACGAAATGTGGGGCTATCGGAAAGGAGAAAATATTAATGTATTGTAAAACATTACGGACAGCATTGATACTCATCATGCTGACAGTCTGTCCGCTTTGGGCCGCGGAAGAAAAAAAAGCCGAAGATAAAAAAGCTTCGGATGATAAAATTGCAGTAGTGAACGGAACGACTCTCAGCCGAGAAGATTTCAACCGGATGGTTGACCCGATTCAGAAACGTATGGAAATGAGGGGAACAGATCAGGATAAAGCCAGACTTCCTGAAATTCGGAAAAATGTATTGGAAAATATGATCAACCGTGAACTGCTGATTCAGGAAAGCCGGAAAAGCGGTATCAAAATCGATGATGCGGCTTTGGACAAACAGATGGCAGATGTAAAAAAACAGTTTCCGTCTGATAAAGATTTTGAAATGATGATGCAACGCATGAATATGACTGAAGAAAGCTTCAAGGTTCAGTTGCGCCGAGATATGGCGATTCAGGAGTTTATCGAGAAACAGTTTGCATCGAAAATCAACATTTCGAATGAGGAAATCAAAACTTACTATGACGGCAATCCTGATAAATTCAAACAACCCGAAGAGGTGAAAGCCAGCCATATTCTGGTATCCGTGCCTCCGAAATCGGATGACGCCAAAAAAGCCGAAGCCCGCAAAAAAATCGAGGATGTTCAGAAACGTCTTAAAAAAGGTGAAGATTTTGCTGCGGTTGCCAAAGAAGTTTCCGACTGTCCCAGCAAAGAGCAGGGCGGGGATCTGGGATATTTCGCAAAGGGACAGATGGTCAAACCCTTTGAAGAAGCGGCTTTTGCCATGAAGCCCGGTGAGACCAGCAATATCGTAGAAACCGATTTCGGATTTCATCTGATTAAAGTAGTGGATAAAAAAGCTGCCGGAACAAGACCTTATGAAACTGTCAAAGACAGTATTTCCGATAAATTGAGACAGGAAAAACTTCAGAAAGATCTTACCGCTTATCTGGACAAAGTCAAAGAAAGCGCGAAAATCGAAAGATACCTGTAATATCGAATATTATATCTTCCTCCCTCTTATCGGGGGAGGAGATCAAGGAGTTTGCAGATGTTGAACATATTCGGAAAAAAAGAAGAAACATTCGGAGAGATTGTAACTCAGAATCGGGAAATGATCTTTATTTTCGAGCGTTTAAAATCTGTGGTTCAGACCATGCAACCGATTCTGATTACCGGGGAAACCGGTGTGGGCAAAGAATTAGTAGCAAGATATATCCACAAGCTGAGCGGCGTTAAAGGCAAATTGGTAGTGGTCAACGTCGCAGGGCTAGATGACAATATGTTTTCGGATACGCTGTTCGGCCACGCCAAAGGTGCATTCACCGGCGCAGATCAAATTCGGCGCGGAATGATCGAAAGTGCTGCTCTCGGAACATTATTTCTGGATGAAATCGGAGACTTAAGTCCGGCATCACAGGTCAAATTGCTGCGTCTTCTGGAGCAGGGCGAATACCTGCCTCTGGGTATGGATGAACCCAGAAAATCCACAGCCCGTATTATCACGGCAACCAATCAGGATTTGTGGAAGCTTCAGCGCATCGGAAAATTCCGCAAAGACCTCAACTTTAGGCTCAGAACCCATCACATGCACATTCCGCCGCTGAGAGAGCGCAGAGATGATCTTCCGATTCTGGTGCAATATTTTATGGCGGAGGCTGCCAGAACCCTTAAAAAGAAAAAACCCACGCCGCCGCCAGAACTCTATACATTATTAAATAC
>CAZMDM010000261.1:0-3568 GCA_964564775.1 uncultured Desulfonema sp.
GATGTGTATAAGGAACATCCATCCAATACAATCAGCGGATGAATTTCGGTTGCTTTTGTCGTCCATAGAATTGCGTGATCGGTTGCTTCCATTGCCTGCATTTTGATTAGAACATCGCTGAAATCCTCTCTGATCGCAATCAGCATGACCTTCATAGCGCTGGCAATTCCCTGAGAATAATAGAAATAGTCATCCACTCTGAACCAACTGACAGGTTTGCCGTCTGCTTCTACGGATTTGACCAGATTTTCATCACACCCGCCGAGAAGGTCCGCGTACGCCTGAAGCAGAGGCTCCAGATTTTCCGCACGGGTATATATTGTAGCCTCTCCTTTTTCCAGTTTCTTGATAAATCGTTTGAAACAGTCTATCGCATCACGGTACTGAGATTCGGCACGCGGGAGCGCCCATTGGCTTGCCTTGACCGCCAGCCTGTTCATTGCCTGTTCAAGGTCAGGGTCGATTACTGCAGTGGAACCAGTACGGGAAATCCGTTGTGCCAGATGCATAGCGCTTCTGCGGGTTACTTCGAGAACACCCAACTGAAAATTATTGACATTATCCGTAGGCTGAATCAGGTCATTGGGGCGCCAGCCAAAGGTTCTGTCCAGTTCTTTCTCAAGAGGTTCGATACAGGCGGTCAGAAATGCAACTCCTTTGATCCGTCCGCTCTGACTCTGCCCCAGTACCGAAGCCACTGTTTTTTTCATCAGGTCGGTAGTTGCTTCTGGCTGACGCTGCGGAGATGCCGGGAAAGACATTACCGGAGGCGATGCGGGTTTTTGCGTTTCCGGCTGGGCAATTTTGGGATATACCGTAACAATCGGAGGTTCATCCTTTTTGCTTGTTGTCAGAGGCGGCTGCTTATCGTAATTGTAAGACGTCTGCATATCAAGCCCTCTGGAGGTGCTTACATCCACCGATTTACTTTTGCCGCCGAACAATGAAATCGCCAGCCACAATACCACCAGTACGCCGACAATGATGCCGATGACTTTTGGATTTAAGAGCATAGCCACTATCGGATTCGGCTTTTTCGGCTCACCGGCAGCCCCCTGTGATTCCTGCCCGAGAGCAGTTGTTTCATTTTTCAGTTCGTCCATAGTCTCTCCTTTGAAAAACGCTGATTATTTTTAATATATTGTTCTCATATCCGACAAGAGCTTCGAACTTATCGGCTTCTGAGTTTTCTCACATCTCCGACCCGGATCGTAATATTTTTGGAATCAAAATATTCAAACAAAGGAATCAGATATTTGCGGGATACACCAGTCATGTCTTTGAACTGCGGAGCGCTGATATCACTGTTTTCACTCAGAAACTGCACCAATCTACTTTTGAGTGTCTCTATCGTTTCAGCATCGAAATACAAATCCTCTTTTACCTTGACAATCCTGCCCTCTCCGACCAGAACCATCAGAATTTTTTTTGCCTCGGATTCTTTAAGATCGAAGGATTGACAGATATCTTTAAAATATGGCGGGGTCAGTCCGCCTTTATGATACGCGTCAACAATTTTGCTGCGAATATCTTCCTGATCTGTTGCCAAAGATACGCTGTGCGATGACAGACGAATATTTTCACCTTCGGTTACCGTATCACCTTCTTTGCCCATCCGGGTAATGAGCAGATTGAACAGTTTGCTGCTGACCGATTCCGGCAGTCTGGATCTGAGTTCTTCTTTGGGCATTCCGGATTTGAGCGGATTGGATTTGTGATACGCGTCAAGATATGACAGCGCTTCTTTTTTCAGCAAATCGAAACTGTTCTGATGCAGATATACTGGATTTTCCTTATCGCTTTGGATCAGTTTTTTCTGAGACAACTGGGATTGAATTCCAGTCTGAAGCACTTTATCCGGCAGATTGCTCATGATTCTCAGATCGGAATAGCTCAGTCCCTCGTAACCGGACGCGTTTATATGATACGAAATCAGTTCTTCGGGAGAACAGTCGATCAAACGAGTTAAGCTTTCGATCACATCGGGCTTGAATCGTTTGTGCTTTCGGGGAATGGGATTGAGAATAAACCCGCCGCCGATGGTTCGGACCGGCGAATAGCTCCGAATCACAAATCGGTCATCTCGGACCAGAGGAATCGGCGCATCCAGCCGGAGTTGTGCGACAATGCGCTCTCCCGGAGCCAGTTCTTCTCTGTCCAAAAGAATCAGATTGCCCATGATTTCCGAAGTTCCGGCATGAAATCGGACTCGGTTTCTGTGCCGGATCGGTTTTTTATTGCTGTCCAGAAAATACAGCGATACATCTGCCATATAACTCGGTGTAAGTCCGCCAGGAGAAGACAGCACCTCCCCGCGATGGATCGCTGCTTTCTCAAGTCCTTGAAAATTGATGGCAGTCCGCATTCCTGCCTGAGCTTCTTCCACGCTTTCGTTATGAGTCTGAATGCCGCGCACTTTGGAAGTGATTCCGGAAGGATAAATCATCACGGTATCCCCGACACGGACATGCCCGGAAATCAGGGTTCCGGTAATCACGGTTCCAAAGCCTTTCATGGTGAACACTCTGTCCACCGGAAGCCGGAACAATCCGGTATAAGACCGCTGCGGCACTTGGGAACTGAGGCTGTCTATGGCGGAAATCAGTTCGGGAAGTCCCTGACCTGTCAGAGATGAAACCGGAACTATGGGCGTATTTTCCAGAAAGGTTCCGCGAACAAAATTCTTCACATCTTCTTTCACCAATTCCGCCCAGTCTTCATCCACCATATCCATTTTGGTCAGGACGATCAGTCCGTGCCGGATATCCAATAAGGTACAGATTTCCAGATGCTCACGGGTCTGGGGCATCACGCCTTCGTCTGCTGCGATCACCATCGCGACCATATCAATGCCGGTTGCGCCTGCCACCATATTTTTGACAAATTTTTCATGTCCCGGCACATCCACGATACCGATATGCTGACCGCTCGGCAGATCAAGATCGGCAAAACCAAGCTCGATGGTGATCCCGCGTTCCTGCTCTTCTTTGAGACGGTCAGTATTCACGCCGGTAAGTGCTTTGATCAGCGATGTTTTTCCGTGATCAATATGCCCTGCGGTTCCCAAAATGATTTCTTTCACCGCCGCTCCTTTTTCTGCCGCCAGTATTCCAGCAGATATGCCAGTCCGACAATGAAAATTCCCAGTCCCGCCGTATAAACGATATGTGCTGCCGGATAAAACATCCGCATCAGGATTACCGCAACCACAGCGCCCAATACCGCCCGCATGATGAATATATTGAAGTTGCTCATATTTTCAGGATTCACTCTTATACTTAGAAATTCAATCCTTAATCATATAGCATATATGCAAAAGGGTCAATGAGAAGTTTTGGGCGGATGTGTAATTCGCCCGAAATAAATTGCAGCGCCGAAAATGCAAGCCTGCCTAAGTGGAGTCCGGTTTTTTATGAGCGATAATGAAAAAATACCCCTGAATTTGATTTTTTTTGTTGACAAACGAAAAGCGACCTGTTAAATAAAGCACACTTCTGAGCGGGAATAACTCAGTGGTAGAGTGCAACCTTGCCAAGGTTGAAGTCGCGAGTTCGAATCCCGTTTCCCG
>CAZMDM010000262.1:0-3507 GCA_964564775.1 uncultured Desulfonema sp.
CCTTTGCAGTTACCACAATCCCGCTGAATTCTTTCGCATTGCTGTTTTCCCCGCTGAAAGAAACATATTCGGATGCTTTCAGAAAAATTTCTCCTCCTTTACCTTTGCTATGTGCGGTTGATCCGATTACTGCTCCGCCTGTGAAAGAAATATTATCTGCTTCTATCAATAACTTGCCTGCATCTCCGGTATCATCGCTATTTATCCCGATTCTACTGGTTATATTTTTGCTGCTTTCTCCGCTAAAAGAAACAGTTTCCGCCGCTTTTAAATCAACCTCTCCACCGTTCCCTTTGCCATAAGAGCTTGAATTGATATATGTTCCATTGGTAAAAGAGATATTTTTTGCATCAATTGTCAGCTTTCCGGCGTCTCCCGCTCCCTCTTCCTTATCGGCAGTTGCTATCTCGATTTTACTGGCATTTGTAACGCCTGTCGCACTGCTTTCGCCGGCAAAAGATATGGATTCTTCGGCTTTCAAAATAACTTCTCCACCTGTGCCTTTGCTGTAAGTGCTTGAAACAATACTCGCCCCGTTAGTAAAGGAAATATTTTTTGCTTCAATCGTCAGTTTTCCCGCATCGCCTCCC
The DNA here is from genome assembly GCA_964564775.1 of uncultured Desulfonema sp. Classification (GTDB taxonomy): domain Bacteria; phylum Desulfobacterota; class Desulfobacteria; order Desulfobacterales; family DYRC01; genus DYRC01. Next base: position 591 of record CAZMDM010000262.1, read on the forward strand.
GTATCACTAGATACTATAACAATTGTGCTGGCTTCTGCCCTGTTGTTTTCCCCTGCAAAAGATATGTATCCGGCAGCTTTCAGAGAAACTTCTCCACCTTTGCCCGCGCCATAGGTAGTTGAACCAATACCAGCCCCATTAGTAAAGGAGATATTTTTTGCATCAATATTGAGTTTTCCCGCATCTCCGGCATTATGAGTATTTATGGCGATAGCGCTGCTCTTTGCATTGCTGCTTTCCCCTGAAAAAAAGACAGATTCAGCAGCTTTCAGAGTAATTTCTCCTCCTTTCCCTTTTCCCTCAGTGTTCGAATTAATATATGCCCCTTCGGTAAAAGAAATATTTTTTGCCTCAATTCTTACTTTTCCTGCATCCCCTGCGCCTTGTTCTTTGTCAATGCTGGCTACCTCAATGAAACTTCCGTCTGTGTTGCTGTTCTCGCCGACAAAAGATACTGATTCATTTGCTTTCAGAGTAATCTCTCCGCCTCTACCTTTGCTGTAAGTATTCGAGAGTACCGCAGAACCATCTCTGAAGGAAATATTATCCGCTTCGATCATCAGTTTTCCAGCGTCTCCGATGCCATTGGTATGTATCAAGACATTACTTGTTTCTGCTGTGCTGTTCTCACCTGTAAACATAACGGATTCGGATGCTTTCAGAGTAACATCTCCACCTTTGCCCTTGCCTTCTGTATTTGCATTGATAACTGCTCCGTCAGTAAAGAAGATGTTTTTTGCATCAACTGTCAGTTTTCCAGCCTCCCCCACGCCTTTGGCTACTATCAATATCCCGCTGACATCAGCTTTACTGTTTTCTCCTACAAAAGAGACCGATTCGGAAGCTTTCAGACTAACATCTCCGCCTTTGCCTTTTCCCAATGTGCTTGAGTTGATATATGTTCCATCGGCAAAAGAAATATTTTTAGCCTCTATCAAGAGTTTTCCGGCATCTCCTGCACCCTCTCCTGTATCTGCGGACAGCGATTCAATCCCACTACTTACCGCCTTGCTATTCTCACCTGAAAAAGATACAGATTTTTCGGCTTTCAGGGTAACGTCCCCCCCTTTACCCTTGCCGAATGCACTTGCAACGATCCCTGCTCCTTTGGCAAAAGCAATATTGTCCGCTTCGATCATAAGCTTTCCGGCATCTCCTGATCCTTCCTCTTTGCCATTAGCAGTTACATAAACCCGGCTGACTGATGCTTTGCTGTTTTCACCGGCAAAAGAGACCGATTCGGATGCTTTCAGACTAACATCTCCGCCTTTGCCTTTACCGGATGTATTTGAGATAATATACGCTCCGTCTTTAAAGGAGATACTGTCAGCCTGAATATCTATAATGCCCCCATTTTTTGCACCAGTTGTATTTGCCTGAATAATACTGTCTTTCGCAACAAACTGTCCGCCCCGGATGAAAACGCTTCCGCTTCCTGTTCCGCTGACATCAATCAGTGAACTATCTGATAAAGATACATTTTCTTTCCCCAAAAGAGAAATCGATCCGCCCGGAGCTTTCAGCGTGCTTTTGCTGATTTCAATATCCATGCCGATAAGAGATAAGGTTTCTCTATAAGACACCTGAAGCGTTGCTCCCTCCACCGAAATCTTTGCCGGTTTCTCACTCAGAAATCCGAAAACCTTCGGTGCGGCAACCGATAAAACTTCATTCTGCTGAGGCACGGCATAAAACCGCTCTCTATCGCCCAGTCTCAGATAATCCGCAGTGCTGACATGAAACGAGCCTTTCAGATCAAGTGACGCGTTGCTCCCGAACATGATTCCGAAAGGATTCAGGAAATACATATCCGCATTCGGAATGGTCGAGGCAAGTTTTCCGTCAATCCAAGATGCTGAGCCTCCGGTAACGCGGCTGATGATATTTTTCACGGAATCCGGACCCGAAAATGTTGCGGATTCGCCTTTGTGTATATTGAATTGCTGAAAGCTGTGGAAGAGATTCGATCCCGCCTGCTTTCCGTATTCGGGTTTGATAGCGTAATCCGGTCCCGGCAGTTCGATCTTTCCGGCGTTGCCGATAGTTCCGTCAAGTTTTATGCCTGCGGGATGTGTACCGTCCGCATAAACCGGCACTATGAACAGAAGGCTCAATATCGCACAAAGATATGCAATCCGCATCATCGTTCTCCTTTATCAAGTCAACTTTTTTCTGACTATGATAAACATATATCTGATGATTATTCAATAAAAAACTCTGAGGAGATTTCAAAATGCTGAATACAGATATAGCTTAGGTTATGAAATATCTGCCTGTTCTCATCGAGCAGACAATCGCGGGCAATGACGTTTTCATCACTCAGAACGGGCTGCCTATCTTTTCCCAGACGGGATTTGCCATGTCTTCGAGCATTTCAAAATGGGATTTGGACTTATCGGACGAGAAGTTTTCGGAAGAAAGTTCAAAACAGATAAAATCTTGTAATATAAGAGGACACCATCACCGGTGCCCTCTTATTAAAATCCTTTATGTTCCCATAGTCCAGCTCGCCAGATACTTCTCCTGCTCCGGCGTCAGCGTATCAATCGGAATGCCCATTGCCGCAAGTTTTTCTTTGGCAATGGCTTTGTCAATATGCTCAGGAACCGGATACACGGTATTTTTCAATGATCCGAGATTCTGGGTCAGATATTCGATTCCGAGAGCCTGATTGGCAAAACTCATATCCATGACACTGGACGGATGACCTTCCGCAGACGCGAGATTAATCAGACGACCGTCTCCCAGCACATTGATTCGTCTGCCGTTGTTCAGGACATGCTCTTCAACAAACGGACGAATCACGCGCTTGGATTTGGTAATCTCATTCAAGCCGTCCAGATCGAGTGCCACAGTGAAATGACGGGAATTGGAAACAATCGCGCCGTCGTACATCACTTCGAAATGCCATTTGCGG
>CAZMDM010000263.1:0-3998 GCA_964564775.1 uncultured Desulfonema sp.
ATCTGTATGATCTTTTCAATGATATCAGAGAGTTTTTTTCCCAGAAAATATCCGAAAAAAAACTCGATTTTATCATGGAAATTTCTTCCGATATTCCCAGAAGCCTGATTCTGGACGAAGTCCGGCTCAGACAGATATTGCGCAATCTAATTGGCAACGCGCTGAAATTCACGGAAAAGGGATATGTGAGAGTTACGGCATACCGGATTTATACTTCCGAAGATCGCGGCATACTCGATCTGATTATTGCGGTGGAATATACGGGAATCGGTATTGCTCCGGATGCAAAGGCAAAGATATTCGAAGCCTTCACGCAGGCGGAAGGACAAATTACCCGGAAATACGGCGGAACCGGTCTCGGACTGACCATCAGCAGGCGCTTGACCGAGATGATGGACGGAGAAATTTCGCTCAAAAGCGAACCGGGACAGGGAAGTGTATTCGAGATACGCTTTCACAATGTGGCAGTAGCCGGAACACTGTCCGAGCCGGAGGCAGAAAAACAGGCAATCGGAGAACATATCATCTCAGAAAATGCGACAATCCTGATCGCGGATGATGTCGGCATCAACCGCCTGCTGCTCAAAGCATTTTTCAGAGACATGAATATCCGTATCATCGAAGCTGAAAACGGGCTGAAAGCGCTCGATGCTGCGAAAGAGAACCTGCCGGATGTTGTGCTGATGGATATCAGTATGCCGGTGATGGACGGATACGAAGCAACAAAACAGATCAAAGAAACTATAAAATCGAAGAATATTCCCGTGATTGCCGTAACCGCACATGCAATGCCGGAAGATAAGCAGCGGATATTGGCATCGGGATTTGACGCGTATCTGCCCAAACCTGTCCGTCAGGCTGAATTATTTCGCGAGCTTTCCCGCTTCATTCCCTATATGAAAGATAGCGCAAAATGCGAAGTGCAAAGTGATGTGGAAAATCTGCCTACGGAAAGGCTTGAAAAATTCAATGAACCATATTCAGAAAAAATATTATCGAGCAATAACAATATCAGCTTTGAAAACATCACCGTACTGATCGCGGATGATGTAGAAGATAACCGCTCTTTGCTCAGGGAATTTTTCAAAGGAACGAACATCCGTATCCTTGAAGCTGGAGACGGATTACAGGCGGTTGCTGCTGCGGAACAGCATCTGCCCGATATTATTCTGATGGATATCGGTATGCCGGTAATAGACGGATACGAGGCGGTGAAACGGATCAGAAAAAATGAAAAAACAGCCAAGATTCGTGTGATTGCTGTTACAGGATGTGCGATGCCGCAGGATATGAAACGGATCACAGATGCCGGATTCGATGGGTATCTGAGCAAGCCATTTCCGAGATCGGAGTTATTCCGGGAAATTTCCCGCTTCATCAGACAAAAAAGCAAAGAAAGCCTTTCCGAAGGTATTCAGGCATTGAACGCCCTGCTTTCCGAATGGAAGGAAATCCGCGATACGTTTTTTATTGACGATATTGCGGCTTTTGCAAATAAGCTCAGCAATATCGCCCAGAAATACGATTTGAAACTACTGGCGGATTACAGCATCGCATTATCCAAAGCCGCTCAGAGCAGCCAGCTCGGTGAGATGGAAAAGCTGATGTCGGAATTTCCTGATACACTTGCCCGTATCCGTATTGAAAAATAATATGATTCTGAATCATCGTTCAAGAGTGATTCCGAAGGAGATATATGACTCGATTTCTATCCGGGAATACAGATATGAACCCGATAACGATAAAATCGGATTCCGCCGCGATCTTATCGGTTATTATGGTACCGATCATTTTTCTGATCCCTTTTGCAACAAAAGCATTTCATATTGATGACACGCTTTTTCTGTGGATTTCCAAGCAGATACTGATACATCCGTTTGATTTTTATGGATTTACGGCAAATTGGTATGGGTATGAGATGCCGATGTCTGCGATCAACAAAAACCCGCCTCTGATTTCATACTATCTCGCGGCATACGCCCGGCTCTTCGGATGGAACGAAGTTGTTTTCCATATTGCCATGATTGTTCCCGCTGTTTTCGTAAGCTTGGGAACCTATTTTCTGGCACGGAGATTTTCTTCCATACCGCATCTGTCTGCAATGATTGCAATCCTTACTCCCGGATTTCTCGTATCCGCCACAAATCTCATGTCTGATATTATGATGCTGGCTTTCTATGTATGGGCGATTGTTTTCTGGATCAGAGGACTTGAAGAAAGCAGCACAATCCGGCTTTTCATAGCGGCAGTGCTGATTTCTCTGTCAGCGTTGAGCAAATATTTCGGAATCAGTCTTGTTCCGCTTCTTGCTGTGTATGCCATAGCCGCAAAGCACAGACCGGCTCGCTGGATTCTGTTTATTATCATACCGCTTCTGATTCTGGCGGGATACGAATGGTTCACCTACAAGGTATATGGGATAGGATTGTTTGGCGATGCAGCTTCCTATGCGGTACAGACCGGTCAGTCGGGATCGGGCATGTTTTTTTCCAAAACACTCACCGCTCTGGCATTTACCGGCGGCTGTCTGGCATCTGCTGCTTTTTATGCCCCTTTTTTATGGTCTGGGAAAACACGGATAGCAGGATTGATGCTTCCCGCACTTGTCATCGCCTTGCTGCTGAATCTGAAGTCCATCGGCGTTCTTGAATTGCGTGATGGCAGCGCTATCCGGTGGGGAATTCTGATTCAATTCGCCATTTTCATATCTGCCGGAATACATATTTTCGCCATTGCGCTGGCTGATCTGAAAAAGCATAAAGACGCGTGTTCTCTGCTTCTTTTTCTGTGGATTTCAGGAACATTCCTGTTTGCAGGGTTTCTCAACTGGACCATCAATGCCAGGACCATTCTGCCGATGGCTCCGGCTGTGGGAATTCTTGTAAGCAGACGCTATGAAATCATGCAGTCTCATGCACTGAAAAGCCCGATTCTGCCTCTGACTCTTGGGGCATTTCTTGCATTGGCAGTAACGTATGCGGATTTTTCCTTAGCAGACTGTCAGCGCAGCGCAGCCCGATCCGTTCACGCAGAATTTGAAAAATATCCTCATCGTATTCGGTTTCAGGGGCATTGGGGATTTCAATATTATATGGAATCCATCGGCGCGGAAGCGATAGATTATCGGAAAACCGTGCCGAAGCCGGGAGATCTGATCGTGATTCCGTCAAACAATTCGAATACGATGCGACTACCTGAAAATATCTTTCGTTTATTGAAAAAAGAGCAGTGTTATCCGTGCCGATGGCTGACAACCATGGGCTTTTCATCAGGAGCTGGTTTTTACACCGATCTATGGGGAGCAATGCCGTTTGCTTTCGGAGCAGTGAAAGCGGAGGAATATCATATTTTTATGATGTCGCACCCATAAATTCTTAGCCCGATCATTCTGTCCCGATTCGACGATTATGTTCCGTCAGGCGATTTTCTACTCCCAATACTGAAATGAAAATGATTTACATTTTCTTCTGTCTATGCCATAAACCCGGCAAACGTTCCTATCGAAATGGCGTACCGAAACAGAATGAAAGACAAAAGCGGCACCAAATATTCACAGAATTACGATCTGATGGTGAAATGGCTGTCCGATGGACATCATTCTTGCTTCCGGCAGAATTTATGCAGGAGAAAAAACAGTTGCCACCAAAAGCGGGACATATTCGCCGGTTGTTGTTGATTTCAGTGAACGGGACGGACGGAAACGGCTGGCGGAAATCCGTGAAGCAGTAAGTTCTGGGGAGTGGGGAAATGTCAATCCTCTGGAACTGGTATTTCTGCCGCTCTGCGGAAAGGAAAGCGGAATCGCCCGAAGTGATTGTGATATGATGACATTCGATTTATGTAAAAGGTAACATATTGATATGCCTGTTTTACTTGAAATCAGGGACCTTATCAAAAAATATAAAACGCTGACTGCGGTTGATGGTATCAGTTTTTCCATTCCATCGGGAATCTGTTTCGGACTTCTAGGACCTAACGGCGCGGGCAAAACCACCACC
>CAZMDM010000264.1:0-5056 GCA_964564775.1 uncultured Desulfonema sp.
ATGCAGCGTATTCGGAGAAATCCGCCGGATATGAGCCACCGCGGCCTTCAGATTCATATCTCTGACATTGCCTTTGCGATTGATGCGTCTGAACGGATATTCGGATAATGCTTCAAATGCCTGAATTTTATCCGCATCAAAGATATCACGTTTCAATCTGATCTGATATGCCACTATCTCCGGGCGTTTGAACTCCGTATCCGATGCTTTTTCACAGCGATGAATTTTCAAACCTTCGGGCAGTTGCGGATTGATGCGTTCCGCAATTGTTTCCGGCGCAATTGTGCTGTCTGCGGACAGATAAAAAAATTCCTCCTGACTTTCCATACCAATGGGCAGAGGATCATCGAATGAGATTTTGGGCATAGGATGAAAACCCTGAGAATATTTGATCCGAATGCCTGCTCTCTGAACCGCGCGCATGAAAAGATTGACCATTTCCAAGTGTCCGAGATATTTGGCTTCTCCGGTTTTGGAATACAAAATTCGGAACTTGATAAAATTGATGGCATTCTCTGCCCCGACTTTCGGCAAAAGCACATCTGACGGAAAGATTTTCGGCTCTATGCTCTTGAAATCACAAACACCGCAGGCATTGCAGGCTCCGTTTCGGCAATCGGGCGTGCTTTCGGCATTCAGGGCTTTCTGCCATTCGGATACGAGAAACTCTTTGCTCACACCGACATCAATATGATCCCAGGGCAATGCTTCATCCACATCTCTTTCGCGCAGATAAACATCCGGGTCAAAACCATGATCTTCAAATGTATCTTCCCACACCCGATATTTGAAATGATCGCTCCATCCGTCAAATTTGCATCCGTTTTTCCATGCTGCCACCAAGAGCTTTGACAGCAGACGATCCCCGCGTCCCCATATTCCTTCCAGCAGACTGAGCTGCGGATTCTGCCATTTGACCTGAACTCCGGGCATATCCAACTCCCGCTTTAGCCAGTGAACCTTATCCAGCGCGTCATCCAATGCCAGCTGAGATGCCCATTGAAACGGCGTATGCGCTTTCGGCACAAAGGTTCCGATGCTGACATTGAGCTTGCGGGACCGGGGACCTTTGATGTTTCTCAATTCTTTGACGAGCGACACAATCGCGTCAAGGTCTTCATCGGTTTCGGTCGGCAGCCCGATCATAAAATACAGCTTGATCAGCTGCCATCCCAGACGGAACGCATCTTTGACCGTTTCGAAAATATCGTCTTTGCTGATGTTTTTATTCAGCAGATCTCTGAGACGCTGACTGCCTGCTTCCGGTGCAATGGTGAAACTGGTTTTGCGAACCCGCCGGATCTGCTCCATAATTTCCGGAGTCAGGGTTCCGGCACGCAGGGATGGCAATGATACGGCAATTTTTCGAGATTCGCACCGGCTCATCACGGCTTCGAGCAGCGGGACGATGGCATTGTAATCTCCCGTACTTAACGATAAGAGCGATATATCGTCATAGCCGGTATTGGCAAGAGAAATATCGGTCATATTCAGCAGATTTTCTGCCGAGCGTTCACGCACCGGACGGTAAATCATGCCTGCCTGACAGAATCGGCATCCGCGTGTGCATCCTCTGGCAATTTCGATTCTGAGCCGATCATGTACAGGCTTGCCAAAAGGAATCACCGGCGCATTCGGAAATTTTGCCGTATCCAGATCAGGCAGAATGACGCGCCGGATTATTTTGCGCTGCTCACCTTTATCCCATAATTCAGGCACATAAACACCGTCAATCTTTGCCCATGCTCTCAGCAGAGCAGTCCGGTCATCGGCAGAATGCTGCTTCCATGTCAGCCACGCATCGCTGATCTTCAGAATTACGTCTTCTCCATCGCCGATCACAATGGCATCGAAAAAATCTGCAACCGGTTCGGGATTGCAGGCACAGGGTCCTCCGGCGATCACAAAGGGATGAAACGAATTTCGTTCCGCGCTGAAAAAAGGAATATCTGCCAAATCCAATATATTCAAAATATTCGTATAATTGAGTTCATACAAGAGACTGAAACCGAGTATATCGAAACGCTTCAACGGGGTTCGGGATTCCAGCGACATCAGAGGAATCTTTGCTTCACGCAGAAGGCTTTCCATATCCGGCGCGGGCGCGAATACCCGCTCTGCGGCAATATCACTGCGCTGATTGAGAATGTGATAGAGAATCTGAATGCCGAAATGGGAAGTGCCGATTTCGTATAAGTCCGGGAATGCCAAAGCGATTTTCAATTTTACCGAATCATGATCTTTTCGGATTCGGTTGATTTCGGTTCCCAGATACCGGCTGGGCTGTTCTGCCAAAGACAAAATATCTTCAATACTGTCAATATTCATGCAATCATACCTCTGATTTTCAAATGTCTTGAAACTATATCTGAAAATATCGAAAATGCCAAATGAATCATGCCGTGTTTTGAACTTTACATAATAATCCCTTCAGATACAATCCTTCGGGAAAATTCAGCGATACCGTGTGGTCCGAAGCCTGAAACAATCGTTGCAGAATATACACTTCGCGTCCCGCATCCAAAGCTGCATCCGAAACAATTTTCTGAAATAATTCCGGGGTGATCAATCCTGAACAGGAAAAGGTCATCAGAAGTCCGCCGGGTCTGAGTAGCTTGAACGCGAGTAAATTGATATCTTTGTATCCGCGAGCGCCGCGTTCCAACTGAACTTTGGATTCCACGAATTTGGGCGGATCCAGAATAATCATATCGAAACATTTGCCTGAATCCCGAAATTTTCTTAAGATTTGAAATACATCGCTTTGTAAATGTTCAACACGACTCGGATCAGTCTGGTTTATCTCAAAATTTTTCTTGGAAATCTCAAGAGCGGACGCGGAAACATCCGCATTGATGATCGACTTTGCGCCATAAGCCATTGCCCAGATACCGAATCCGCCGGTATAGGAAAAGCAGTTTAAAATATCTTTATCTTTCGAAAATCGGGAAAGCAATGCCCGGTTATCCCGCTGATCCGAATAAAACCCGGTTTTATGTCCATCGCGGATATTTACCCAAAATCTCAGATTTCCTTCCATGATTTCAAGTAGTTCTGGAGGATCATCGCCCCAAAGCAGTCCTGTAGAGGCTTGAAGACCTTCTTTCAGCCGCGCATCTGTATCTGATCTCTCATAAATTCCTTTTGGAGCAAGCATCTGCACGATATGTCCGACAATCTCTTTTTTCCAAAATTCCGCTCCAGCAGATAAAAACTGACAGACTATAAATTCACTGTAACGATCCACAATTATGCCGGGAAGTCCGTCCGATTCCGCATTGACAAGGCGATACGCGTCTGAATTTATGGTCATACTTTTCCGAAGCTCAATCGCATGTTCCAAACGCGTACGAAAAAAATCCGGTGAGATGTCTTCGTCAGGATCGAATGTCCACATCCGCGCCCTGATCTGAGACTGAGGCGAATACGCGGCTTTTCCAAGCTTTATACCCTTGGAAGACACGATTTCTGTGGTTTCTCCGGGAGTTTCACATCCTTCTTCGCGGTCAATCGCTCCTGAAAAGACCCATGGATGACGATGGAAAACAGATTTTTCACGACCGGGTTTTAAAATTGTTATACCCATAATTTCAATACTTTCTGATCTGAGGTAGGGTTTTTCTACCATCGAATACCATATTCAGACCATTGTTTATTTTAGCTATTTTTGCAAAAAGCTGCTCATATTGAACATGAAATTCAAATCGTCATCAGCACCCCGAAATAAATTTCAGGGCGATTTAGCACTCGGCACAATTATTGCTCACTTATCCGATAGGGAGAACTGCAATGCCTCGACGAAAAAAGAAAAAGATAGTTACCAAAAAAGAGCCGCCGGAACGCAGATTCAACTGTATGAATTATGATCCGTGCCTGACTGCCGCAGCACTTGCCAACAAAGAACTCGACTGCGGCAGATGCAGCGGCTTCAGAGCATTTCCCGATCATTACAGATGCTTGGAAAGCGGCATCACACGAAGCGAGGTAGATGATTTGTTTTATCTGCCCGAAAAAATCTGTGCCAAATTAGGACTAGTTTGAAATCAGAGCCTGATATAATTCGGCAATATGGCAACTCAGATGGCGTCTGATTACCTCTGTCTCCGGCGACAAAGGATGATATGATGCAATAATGGCATCCGCCATCTCCGAAAGCTCCGCCTCAGTCCATGATGAGAGATAGGCTCCGAATTCATTTCCAACAGCCAGAGCATCCCGAAATCCCTTTACCGTTGCATTCACAGCCGCATTGTCCGCCCAAACGATTTCTCCCACACCGTCCGCCCGATCCAGCCGCATCCGAATTGAAAGGTGGATGATAAATGCCAGCAAAGCTTCAGCAAGGACTTCAGGATTTTTCTCTTCTGTCTCCATCGGCGAAATATATTGCCGGACAGTAATCAGTTTTACAGAAATCGTATCATCCTGATTGCGCCTGACCACAAAATCACCGGCAGCATGATGCCAGGGGAATATCTGCTCGAACGTTTCGGGATTGTAATAAGACGTCAGAATCTTCGCTGCCTGACAATATAGCGAAAAGCTCTGATCTTCCGATAAAAAATAATATCCGTTTTCCGTATCCCAGACCTGAATCGCGTATCTGTCTTCCGATGTTCGAGACAAATGAAATTCATGATAATCTTCGAACCATTCTCCCAAAAACATCGGAATCTCAAGATCATCCCGAACCCAACCTGTTCCGATGGCAAATACTCGCGGAATATACAGTTGCGATGTCATCGGATAAAGCTGTTGCAGCAAATCAAATTCTCTGTGAATACAATATTTTCCAATATCGGAAACAGCCACGTTTGCTACAAAACACAAGTCTTTTCCGTCAGACAGAACATCAATCTTTGCTGGATGATAAAATTCTCCATGCTTCATAATGCGGATGCAAATATCTTGGGCATTCGGAAACTGCTGTTCCAGAAATGCTTTGACCGCAAGAAAATATTGTCCATAAGAGATTGACTTATCGCGGGACGCGTTTCTGTCGGTCGGCAAAAACGCATTCCAGTCGCTGCTCTTTTCATCAAGCGGAGTCTTGGAT
>CAZMDM010000265.1:0-2152 GCA_964564775.1 uncultured Desulfonema sp.
TCCGTAAATTCAACGAATATCTTCTGAAACGATTTTGTGATATGTCAGGTATTGATCTCAGTTCGATAAAATCTTCTGACGCATATCAGCAGATTTTGAATCTCGGATCTATCGCAGCATGAAAATTGTCCGAACTATTGAATCTTAAAAGATTATAATAATATTAAAAAATTGAAAGGAGACAAAAAAGGTAATTTTTTCAGAATTCGATTTGGAGAATACAGATTGGGATATGAAAAAAGAGAAGATGAAATTATCATCTGTCGTATTTTGCACAGAAAAGAAATTTATCGTTATTTCCCATAATGTTATGTGTAGTGAAAGCAACGAAAGGAAAATAACACCTAACCAGAGCGTTCCACCGGACGGGCGGATAAGCCGCCCTGCCGGTGAACTTATCGTTAGGCAAATGATAAAGTTGACCTATGCCAGTCAGGAGACAAAAAAGGAGTGATCAGTTATCTTTGTTTAAAAACATGATGAAAGGAGAGTTGTCTGAAATCAACAATCAGACAGATAAATTTCATTTATTATATCATAATGAAAAAGGAAAGCTGTTTGAGGGAGACAGCATTGAATGGCTGAAGTCTCTGGAATCAGAAAGTACAGATTTGATCTTTGCCGACCCGCCTTATAATATCAAAAAGACTGAATGGGACAAATTTGAAAGTCAGGAAAAATATATTCAGTGGTCAATGCAGTGGATTAGGGAAGCGGCGAGAATTCTGACAGAGGAAGGGACGCTGTATGTTTTCGGCTTTACAGAAATTCTGGCTGATCTGAAACATCCGTCAATGAAATATTTCAGAGGATGCAAATGGCTGATCTGGTATTACAAAAACAAGGCAAATCTGGGTAAAGACTGGGGACGCTCGCATGAAAGCATTCTTCATTTGCGGAAGGGGAAAAAGTTTACTTTCAACATTGATGATGTCAGAATTCCCTACGGAAGACACACATTGAAATATCCTTCACATCCGCAGGCGGTTACAAGTCAGTACGGAAACAACGGGAAAAGATCGGATGTGTGGATGCCGCATCCCAACGGAGCCAAACCAAGAGATGTATTGGAAATCCCGACCACCTGCAACGGCATGGAGGAAAAAACACCCCATCCGACTCAGAAACCGGAAGAGCTGATCCGCCGTCTGATGCTGGCTTCAAGCAATGAAAACAGCACAATACTTGATCCTTTTTCCGGTTCGGGTACAAGCCTTGTTGTCGCTGAACAGCTCAACAGAAAATGGCAGGGATGTGAAATTTGCAGCGAATATAATCAGTGGGCTGTCAAACGGATAGAAAATGTTGTCCGCAAGACAAAAGAAGAATGGATAAATTTTGACCGTGCAAACGAGGAAAGAAGAAATTCAATAAGATGACACTGAAACAACTCGTTGACATTGCCACAGATAAAAACAGGTTTCTCTCAATCGCCGATTACATTGATTTCTGTCTGAACTATCTGGAATTCGTCAAGAACGGTTTGCAGGCGGTAATTGTTTCACGCAATGAAAACAATTACAGATTTTTTCAGTACGGAAAAGATGGAACATACAATGTTACCCGACCGATAAATGCAAATATCATGCTGTCTTATGAGACAGTTGAACAGGAAAAGGATAATATTTTTTTATTAATCGGCAATATCCGGGAATATGAATCTGATACAAAACAAAACCGTGAGATGTTAAACAACTTCATTTACACTGTTCAGCAGTCAATAGGAGCCGCTCTTGACGCCTTACCGGCAAATATGTCCAATACTGCACGGAAAATAAACGGAGATTTGTTTGAACGTCTTATCAGATTGGTAATCAGGGAAACCGGAATTGAAGTCGGCGAAGGTACCATTCTTGTACCTGTAAAAATAGACGGTAAAGAAGTTTTTAAAATGAGTTATCAGCATGATCTGATAATCCGTCTTGATGAGGAAACAAAAGCAGTCGGTTCAGTCAAAACTTCCAGCAAAGATCGTCTTGACAAGATTTTCATTGATAAGTTTCTTTATAACCGCCTTACAGATAAAGAAACACCGCATTTTGCCATATTTCTGAATGACGTTCAGAGAAAAGGAAAAGAGGGGAAATACGGAATAAACACAACTTTTCTCACAGGACATTTCAAAGGATACACAATAAAACTGAATCCTCTT
>CAZMDM010000266.1:0-2720 GCA_964564775.1 uncultured Desulfonema sp.
TTCAGGCTTTCAATGAGTGTGATGTAAAAAACGAAATCATTACAGATATTTACTGTTGATTTTTTTGCGAAAATATGGTATATCTTAAATCAGGTTTGTAAACACTTCTTCAACTGAAACCCTAACCATCAGTTGCAGCCGATCACAACGGCTGAACTTTGTGTTAGATGGTCTGATAATTCGCAAAAAAATCTTGATTTTCTTAGCTGGTTTAGATATATTCACCTATAAAAAAGGTGATCATTATGCCCAAAAAAGAGATCGAAATCAGATTCACCGGCAGTTCGGATGTTTTTCCGGGAAGAATACGGTCAAAAGACCTTGCGGAAGTCATAACGGCTACCGAAGATATGATTGCGTCCGTTGTTGTGAAAGAAAATCCGACGTTGAAAAAAGAAAGCATCGTAATCGGACTCAGCAGTATTCACAGCGGGAGCATAAGACTTAGCTTCGTTCCACAAATGGAACAGATTACATATCCGGCTTTCCTGAAAATAACAGATTCAATCAAGACAAATGATTATTCGAGACTTCCTGCCAGTTCGATCAAATCTCTCAAGGACATTATTTTGTTTTCAAAAAAAAACGATTGCGATACAGAATTCAGAACGAATAATGGACAAGAGATCATTTATGCTACTATTACCCCATCTACAAAAATCGAATTCCCGAAGCCTCTCAGGGGCGAAACGACTATTTTGGGCAAAGTTCTCAGGGTCGGCGGAGTAAAACCGCGCATCATGCTTGAACTTCCGGGTGGAGAAGTTATTTATTGCGATGTAGATATGAATATCGCAACACAGTTAGGGAAAAGGCTTTATAAGGTCGTCGGACTTATAGGAATAGCAACTTGGAATTTTCATGACTTGAATCTCGAAGAGTTTGAAGTGCTTGGAATTACGCAATACGACAAGTCTTTTTCGATAACCGAGGTCATGTCCGAAATATCACTGAGTATCGGGAAATATTTCAATGATATTGATAATGTCGAACAATATGTTTCCGAATTGCGAGCTTGAATGAAACAAAGTATTTGTTTGGATACCCACATTCTGATTTGGGGAATCAAGGAAGAAGCTACCACAGGTCAGGAACCTATGGTCGAAAAAGCCAAAATATTCCTGAGCCATGTTGAAAAAGATTCAGAAATCACAATAATAGTTCCGGCTGTAGTTTTGGCAGAGGTACTGATGAAAGTCCCTGCCGATTTGCACAAAATGATCGCCAATTCTTTTCATAAAGTCTACGAAATTGCTTCTTTCGACGCCAAAGCAGCCTCACTTTTCGCAAGAATATGGCAGGATAAGAAAAATAAAAAAGCAATAGATGAACTGCTGGCTAAAAATGCGACAAAGAACGAATTGAAAGCTGATTGTCTGATTGTAGCAACAGCAGTAGCCAGAGAAGCGTCATGTTTATATAGCCATGACTCAGGTGTGAAAAAATTCGGAGAAGGGTATATTGATGTTTGTGAAATCCCGACAATACAAGGTCAGATAGCGTTGATGATCTGATTATTCCATTAAATCAGAAAATATCTAACCCTCAGTTGCAGTTGACGCCTAACGGCGCACCTGAACTTGGCGTTAGGTTATCCGATCTGAGATTGAGATTGAAAATTTCAGGCTTTCAATGAGTGTGATATAATTTGGCTCTTCTATTGATAGCAGTGCATATAAGACTTATTTATCTTATCTCATGGCTATTTGGTAAAGGAATAATAGCAATTTATTTTGCCATAGTAATAGGCATAATAGGTATTGCAGGATATTTTTCTATTATGTACGGCTATAGGAATTATGGAATGACAGGTGCATCAATGGCTACAATATTTTTTATTGCGGTTTTGATAGCAACTCTGAGACCATTTTATAATAATATTCAAAAGATGGATACTGAATTTGAATTATCGCTTTCAAAATCTGTAAAAAAATGGACAATAACTTTTAATAATTCGATACTGATTTTTTTTATCAGATTGGGGATGAGTATCGGCGGTTCTGAAGATGAATTAAGAAACTTATTGGAATAACAATATTGTGCAATAACGGAGGAAAAACGGAAATGGAACTAGTCATCAGTGATGAAAAAACAAAAGAATTGCTGACGGAAGTTATTACTGAAATGATTAAACAGAAAAGGGAAATATTTTATGAAATTATTTCAGAAGCATTGGAGGAAATAGGTCTGGCAAATGCTATTGCCGAAGGAAGAAAAAATGAATTTGTGAATGAGGACAGAATATTGAACGTATTAGAGGGTAAAAGTGAAAATCCGATATGAAGCAAGTTTTGAGAAAGATTTGAGAGGTATCAGAGATAAAAACTTACTGAAGAAAATAAAAGACATGATAGAGGATATTAAACATGCTGATAACGTGTCTTTAATAAACAATATAAAGAAGTTAAAAGGTTATGAAAGATTTTACCGTATCAGAATAGGCGACTACAGGATAGGCATTGAAATAACTGAAGACTATGTAATTTTTACAAGAATTTTACATAGAAAAGATATTTATCGGTATTTTCCATAGCACGGAAAAACGCCTAACCAGTCATTGCAGTGGACGGGACTATCGACCCGCCAATGAATTTGACGTTAGGTTATCCGATCTGAGATTGAGATTGAGATTGAGATTGAGATTGAAAATTTCAGGCATTTAATGAGTGTGATGTAAAAAACGAAATTATTACAGATATTTACTGTTGATTTTTTTGCGA
>CAZMDM010000267.1:0-2465 GCA_964564775.1 uncultured Desulfonema sp.
TTGTGCTGATTCCCCGGTCCTGATTCATCAATTCCAGTTTGGACAAATACAGATGATTTGAAAGAAACGACAATTTCCATGCAAGGGTTGACATATACAGATACAGACTTGTATTCAAGAGGATGAACCGCAGCACCATAAAAATAATCTTCCTGATAATCATGCTGCATGAATATTCTATAATCATTTGTTCCATAACGATCTCCTTTTTTGAAAACATTCCTAAAATATTAAAGATATGCCGTTCACCTGTCAATATAAAACATGCCGTTCATCTTCGAATATTTATCAGAATATATCATAAAATCTGAATGTTTGTAAATCAGTATTCGGATATTTTGCTCGATATGATATCTGTCGATGTCGCGATGATTTTCAGCGATTATCATCATTGACTTTTTTTTGAATCAGGCTTAGAACACGGCATAATCTGTCCCTATTCACAGGAGGTCAATCCATTGTCAAACGTTATTCATTTTCCCAAATCGTATTCGATTTCTGCGTATGATCAGAAGTCTCTTAAAAAACAGGCGATCAGCGAACAGTCTCCCGGAACGGTTCTGCATGATTTCGATACGATTCTGAGGCTGATCGGCTCAGAAGGCGTGAATGTCTGTGCCAGAAAATTGTTTTTCCCTCCGGAATTTGTGGTCAGAGCCAATTCCGAAATGGCCAACCCAATCACTATCGGCTTGAAGAGCCATGCACAACGATTATATCCTCATATCAATGCGCTGTATCTTCTTCTGAGAGCTTCGGGGCTGGCGCAAATTCGAACTGTCGGAGGGCAGAAAAAGCTGATGATCAACCCGGATGTTTATGACTCATGGGAGGAACTGAACCCCTGTGAAAAATATTTCACGCTGCTGGAAACATGGCTGATCCGGGCAAATTCGAGTCTGATCGGTGAGGAAAGAGGGGGAATGTTTGCCGAACCCTTGTTCAAATGGGACTCGCTGTGCAAAAACATGACTCAGAAAGGACTGACCGTTGCCGATAATACGGAAAATTCGGAAAGTATCCGTTTTTTTGTAGGAATGTATGTGGTCGCAATGCTGGAGATGTTCGGATTCATCACGGTAAAACACGGCAAATCCGAACCCGGCAAAGGATGGCAGATCGAAAAAATTCAGAAAACCTCTTTCGGCGCTGCCATGCTCAACCTCATGCTGGATACGATGCTGCCCAAAGAAGACGACAGCGATGACATGGCGGATTTTCTGTCTCAGATCATGGAATCCGAAGACGAGCCTGCCAAAGAATTGAAAGATTATCTGCGCCCGTTTTTTCCCGAATGGCAGCATTCGCTCAAATATCCCGAACATCAGTTCAAAGACGGGGTATATGTGTTCAAAGTTGCATTGAATAAAGATATTTGGCGCAAAATTGCGATTCCTGCCAAACTGAGCCTGCATGATCTCAGCATTGCCATTCTCAATGCGTATCATTTTGATCAGGATCATCTGTATGTGTTTATTTACCAGAACAGCTTCGGCGATGAGATACGATTCTGCCATCCCTACACTCAGGATGATGAAATTCCTGCGGATGAGGTTCAGATCGGAGAATTGACACTGCATGTCGGCGATCATATCGGATTTCGCTATGATTTCGGCGATGACTGGCGATTTACGCTGACTCTTGAAAGTATCGAGCCAGCAAAAAGCCGATTGAAAAAAACGCAGTTGATCGAATCCGAAGGCAACGCGCCGGATCAGTACGCATATTACGAAGAATAACCATGCCTGTACAACTTCGGGAAAAAATCCGTATCGTCTGACAACCGTGTCTGCATCATCTCATTGACTTTTTTTCAATTCAGGCATAGAACATAATATGAACTGTCCGAAATTACAGGAGCTCTGATCCGTTGGCAAATATTATCCGTTTTCCGAAATCTTACGCCCTTTCTGCTGATGAGCAGGAGATTCTTAAAAATCAGACTATTACAGAGAGGTTTCCCGGAACTGTTCTGCATGACTTCGAGGTTTTGCTGGATATGATCGGTGAATCCGGGATCAGGGTAAGTCAAAAAACCGGTCTTTTGCCGATGGACTTGCTGTCCGAGATCAATTTAAAAATGACAAATCCCATCATTACCGATCTGAAACGTCCGTCACAGCGGTCATACCCACATATCAATGCCTTGTATCTGCTATTGCGGGCTTCGGGACTGACACGCATCAGAAATGCCGGCAAAAACAAAATGATGATGATAGACAAAGAAGTGTATTCATCATGGAAAAAGCTGAATCCCTGCGAAAAATATTTCACCTTATTCGAATCATGGCTGCTTCGGGGAACTGCCGAAGTGATCGGGGAAAGCAGGGAGTTAGTCGGAGAGGCGATTCTCAGATGGTATAATTTTTTCAGAAAAATTCCGGCAAAAGGATTGAAAGTTTTAGGAAATGACGAGTCGTCGGCAAATATTACCTATTTTGTCGGAACCTATACGGTCGGAATGC
>CAZMDM010000268.1:0-3243 GCA_964564775.1 uncultured Desulfonema sp.
GCTATATCTATCTTGCAAGAATCAGAGGAACATCAATGGAACATCACGAATTTTTACGGGAAATCCGGGTCAATGACCGAATCTATCATACGCTGAGAGACGATATTGATCAATTCCTATACGGCAGAAAATTCAAGGAAAAAAAACTCACCGGATCAGATTTCAACAAAATTAAAGGATACAATTTATCAGAAAAATACGATATTTCCATGCTTGAAAAACAGTTGGTTTATGCCTATCTGAAAAATACAGGCATAGATTATTCAAAAAATAGCTTGCTTAAACAATATCTTGCTTCCATTGATATGAAGTCTTTCGAAATATGGAATTCAGATATAACTTCTTTTGAAAGTCTGGGAAATTATTTGGAAATTCTTATTCCTCCAGAGGACAAAAAGTTGAACGGAGCGTTTTTTACTCCTTCATATATAGTTGATTTTATTATTAAAGAAATAAATCCGCAAAAGGATGATAAAAATTTGGATCCCAGTTGCGGATGCGGTGCATTTCTGATCGGACTGGTTCAGTATTATTGCCTGAATTATGGAAAGTCTGTCCGGCAAGCCCTCAGAGAAAACATCTTCGGAGCGGATATTCTGGGCTATAACATTGAGCGGACTGAAATTCTGCTTGCGATATTGGGGCTTCGGTACGGAGAAAATGTAGAGAAAGAAGACTTCAATCTGGCTGTTCAGGATAGTCTGAGAGCGAACTGGACAAAAACTTTTTTAAGAAATCCGCAGGGGACATTTAATAATATTATTGGCAATCCTCCTTATGTGAAGTTTCAGGATTTATCCGAGGACAACCGAAAATTTCTGCTGAATCATTGCGTAACGATTCAGGAAGGAACTTTTAATCTTTATTTCGCTTTTTTTGAATTGGGAAACAGACTTTTATCTGAAAACGGCAAGTTGGGTTATATTACGCCGAATAATTATTTTACGTCTCTTGCCGGAGAATCCTTGAGAAAATACTTTCAGGATCACAAATGCGGAACAAAAATTATTGATTTTAATCATAAACAGGTTTTTGATGCACAAACTTATACTGCTATTACATTTCTGAATACCGAAAAAAATGAAACAATATTATTTGACAGAATTTCGGAAGGTCAGTCTCCTGAGTTATTTTTGCAACATATAAAAGAATCTCCGAATCCTTTAAAGAAACTGAATGCAAAAAAATGGAGGTTATTGAAGTCTGATGAACAGGAGAATATAAAAAAAATAGAGTCCATGGGAACACCGCTTTGCCAGCTATGCGATATTCGGGTAGGTATTGCCACATTAAAAGATGAATTGTATTTTATTGACAGTAGATCGGAAAAAAACGGATATTTCATCAAATCGCTTGATAGTAATTCCTTCGAAATCGAAAAAGAAGCTACTCGCAGCATCTATAAGATTTCAGACTTTCAAACTCAGGAAGAATGCAGCCTGAATACCAGAAGAATCATTTTTCCATACAAGATTCTCAATCAGAATGCCTTGCCTATTTCTGAAAATGATATAAAAAGGCGATATCCGAAAACATATCAATATTTTCTATATGTTATAGATAGACTGAAAAACAGGGATAAAGGTAAAACAATTATCGAGCCTTTTTATGCCTATGGGAGAACTCAGGGATTAGTCAGAACAGGAAAAAAGTTGATAACTCCTACTTTCAGCCGATATCCCAGATTTATGATTGCTGAAGATGAAAATGCACTTTTTTGCAACGGATATGCACTTTATCTCAAAGAAATCAGAGAAGAGACAGCGCAATCATTTTTATTCGGAGAAGCAATAAAACCAATATTTCATATCGGAAATATTCATATTCTTCAGAAAATTCTGAACTCGTATATCATGCACTATTATGTAAGCAAAACAAGTGTATCCATTGCAGGCGGCTATCCGTGCTATCAAAAAAATTTTATTGAGAAATTCACGATTCCCAATATGACTGATGAGGATTTGAAAATTATTGATCTATCTGATAAAAGGGAAACGGATGCGTTTTTAATCGAGAAATATCATCTGAACCTGTCAGTTCCGAAGCGCCCAGAATAAACTTTCAACAAATCTTTTGCAAAAGTCCTGAAGTTCAGTCTGCTGATCGTTGCTCGTGAGTTATGAGGAAGCAGACCGTCTTTCTTCAAGTCTTTGTCATTATGATAAATTTTGGGATTTTTTGTTCTGAAATCAACAATCAAAAGGCATACTCTTTCATATTTATACAGATCGTCTTTGACCGACCTTCGTAAATTTATCATATCGAAAGCCAAGAGATATTTTTCAATGGAAGATATTCTGTCTGCAAAAGCGATCTTCTTTTCCTGAGCAGCATGAGTATCGTATTCACAGACAGGGATCATATACACTTCTCCCAAACACATTTTCGGGCATCGCATGTGCAGATTCAACGATTCTGCAAAAGTTCTTTCATAAAGCGTATCGAAATTTTTTGCCAGACTGCTTAATTGGCTTCTGATATTCACAGAAATGATATGTTCGGTGTATTCCTTTCCGTATCTGTCTTTTTCTCCCAACAACAGACCGGAATCCGAAAATTCTTCTTTTTCATGTAAGTTGTTTGGGACAATGCAGATATCCTGATCTTTTTTCTTAAAAAATCCTGCCAATTTGAGTTCGCCTTCCGATACTCCGAGTTTCGGCTTGATATTCTCAGGATTTACACCAGCTTTTATAAATTCCGATTTGACAGTTTCATGGATACGTTTAATGAGTTTTTGGGAACGGATAAGGGCTGTTTTTTCTGCTTCTCCGCCTTCTTTTATCGCCTTCTCCAAAGATGTTTTAATCTCTGTCAGAGCATCCTGAATTTCAATTGAATTCGGCATCGTTAAAAAAATCCGTTAGGCTGATGTTCAAAGCAGTTGCAATTTTTTCGATATTGACAATGGAAATATTGCGTTTTCCGTTTTCAACACTTGTGATATACGTTCTGTCCAACTCAGCAAGAAGAGCCAATTCCATCTGAGAAATGCTCGCTTTGTTTCTCAATTTTTTAATTCTGTTACCTATTTTCTTTCTGATATCCATAATTTTGAATTATGATAATTTTACAGATATCAAGTCAACGGATTATGAGTCACCTATCCGAAAAGCGGCTTTTTGATTGACATTCAAGCCAAATATGATAAACATTTTGAAGTAGAGATGTTTTTTAGCTATATCTATCTTGCAAGAATCAGAGGAACATCAATGGAACATCACGAATTTTTACGGGAAATCC
>CAZMDM010000269.1:0-21148 GCA_964564775.1 uncultured Desulfonema sp.
TCTCAAATCTGGCTTTGGACGCTTCAAGTCCCCGGAAAAACTCCGCCAAGTTTCTCTCGATCCGATCCATCCGGCTTTCCATATTTCCACCTCCTTCCTATCGCCTGAATTAAAAGATTAGCACGATTGTAAAGCAATGCAAAGTGCAAAGTGTAACGTGCAAAATGTATTCATTTTGAACTTTGCACTGCTTAAAAAAACAAGGGCGATCCGAAGACCGCCCCTGAATTGGTTTAATACTTAACGATGTTCACAAAAGCTGCTGCTATGCACGCTGTGCATCGAACAGATAGGCTTCCGCATCCAAAAGTGCCAAGACTTCGGATACTTCCGCATTCGCATCTGCCGCATTGCCTCTGGCAACCATCATTTCCTGTACAGGAA
This sequence comes from uncultured Desulfonema sp., assembly GCA_964564775.1. Lineage (GTDB taxonomy): Bacteria > Desulfobacterota > Desulfobacteria > Desulfobacterales > DYRC01 > DYRC01. The sequence goes on from CAZMDM010000269.1 coordinate 385, forward strand.
TCTGATCGCCGTCCGCAGGCAGCATGTCCGCGCCATCCGTGTCAAGATACTGCAACGCATCCATTACCGCATCCAACTCAAGACTTGCCACTGTCATATAGAAGTCTTTGGATACCGTGCCTTTCAGAGTTGCACTGCCGCCCTGCTGATAGTAATAATCAGCAAATACAGTGATCTTGTAAGTTCCGTTGGCAGCAGTTGCCACTTCGCTGGACAATGACCAGAAAGTGCGGGCTTCTGTTTCAAAATGCAGCCATGAAGTTACGCCTCCTACATTCGCCGCATAACGATAGGTTACAATCGCTCCTGCATCACCCTTCGGGAACGCAGCCGAATCAAACGTATATACAAACGCCTGCTCACTTGCAATCAGAGCAGCTTTGTTTATCGTCTGATCCTTGAGAGGCGTATCGTTAATCGCATACGGATCAGGTTCAACCAAATCATTGACCTTGACTACGATCCACGCATCTTTCTGTCCCGAAGTTGTTGCGGTATCATTTACCTTCACATGCACTGAGTAGGCAGATTTGACTTCATAATCCAAGCCCGCAGGGTTGGCAACTTTAATCGCTAATTTGGTGCCGCTACTAGCAGAAACTCCGCTGTCAAAAGCTGTCTCCAGTGCAAAGAGCGGCTGATAATTACCCGCCGTATCTTTATACCAGTTGGCAGGATCATACACAATGTAAGAACCCGTTACCTTGCCCGAAGCAGTTTCGCCCATGGACTGTGCTGTTCCAATAACCTGAGCAGCAGTGTTCAGAGCAAAATCATAGTATTCAGGTCCGGTAGCATTGTGGCTATCATCCGAATCAAATGCAAAATAAGAACCGAGCTGTCCCAAAGTCGCATCTTTGTAAAGCATACCCGAAGTATTCTCATTGATCCAGAATACTTTGTTGTACGCGGTCGGCAGATCATTCGCCCCAGCCGCAGTTATCGCAAATGTGAACGGTGAACCGGCAGTTGCTCCGAAAGTTGCCTGATTGCCCGGACCAGCCGTTGCATAGGTAACATTCGTGCCATCCGATACCGTGAAGGTAAAGCTGTCGTTTACGGTTTCGCTTCCACCGTGGGCGTACTTCAACTGTCCGCTGGTGATGGCGCTCTGCAGGAAAGTGCTTCCCGCGCTGAGAGCCTCGCCGGTATCCACAACACCGTTGCTATTCGCATCCACAAACAGCGTTCCCACTGACGGTGCGGTTACAACCGTATAGGTCAGTCCGCTGAAATCCTGATGACCCATCGGCTCAGTACCTACAATTTTATCAACATCTTGGAAGTACAACTTACCCGTGCTGATCGTTGCTACTCCGCCTTCGGTCAAACCATCAGTGCCGAGACTGCCTACGGTGTATCCGCCTATCTCGTTCAACGGATTGTAGAAACGAATGCCTGAAGTGCCGACCATGCCTACGGTCGCTCCGATAGACTGACCCGGATAGAAGTCATCATCCACCACATACAGATGAGAGGTTGCCGAACCTGATGTTCCCGTTCCTCCGTACATATAGTCAGCATAAAGCTGCGCATCCGTAAAACCGGTGGGATTATTCGTGTTGAACCACCGCGGATTGCTGATCTTGACCGCAATGTCTTCCAACTTCGTGCCGCTGGTGTTGGTTTCAGCCTTGTCATCTCCGATGATCGTGATGTTCAACGGAATAACTGCGGTTGCTCCGGCATCCTGCGCCAACGTAACTGTTCCTGATGTCTTACCAGCCAGATAATCCGCCGGTGCAGTGAAGCCCGCCGCATTCATCGCTGTGAAATCCAGCGTCCAATCCACCAATACCATATCCGTAGTGGCTACATCTTTGGTGATTTTGTACAAACCATCCAGCGTACTATTGGTATCCATCTCATAGACAAAGTTTTTGCCATTCGAGCTGAGGGTATTATCCCATACGCCACCATCCGACCATTTTGCCGCTTCGGAGGTATTCCAAGCGCTACCTGTGATAATAGCTACTCCGGTAGTATTGGAATAGATATGGACTGTACCGTCTGTTGCCGTTGCCAATACTTTACCATCGCTAGCAAAGGTCTGCTCCGGTCTCCAATCATACGCATAGCTGTTTTCCGCATACGGTGAAGCAGTATGATACACAGCCAGAGAAATCTTCGGCTGATCATCATCAATGATCGTTCCGCTGAACGCACCCGGAGTTCCTACGCTGTAAGCAACGCCCGGATTAATCGTTACCGTAAAGGTCTCATTGCCCTCAAACAGCTTGTCATCATACATGCTTACATAAATCGGTATGCCGGTAAGACTTGCCGAACTCGGAATCGTGAAATTGAACACGCCGTTAGACGATGTAATCGCCGTAGGTGTTGTAAAATCACCGTAGGTAGCAAGTCTGAGCTGATAATCCTCTCCCGGTGTATTCGCTATTCCGTCATTTGCAAGGCTAGCATTGCCGCCGATAGACAGCGTTACGTTCGTATCAAAATTACTGGTTTTGAAAGTCAGCCAGAAAATATGGGTATCTGTGGTCGCTTCTGCAAAAGAAGTAGTTCCCAAAGATGCCAGAGACAACGTACGCGGAGGCGTATCATCGTCAATGATCGTTCCGGTTACGGAAGCAGCAGTGCCGGTCTGAAGATTGCTCAGATATCCGCCATTGCTGTATGTGCTGAGGCTGACCGTGAAGGTTTCATTTCCTTCGTACAGGTTTGCCCATGTGCCGTCAGCAGGAGGACCGTTATCATCCGCTGCCGCTATTTGGTAGTCAGCTTTTGTCATGCCTGCCGGGATAGTTAGCATCACTCTGCTAATACCATTAACGGAATCAGTATAATACGTTGACAGAGGATTACCGGTGCTATCAAGCACATAATAATCTGCTCCGTATGTTACATCAGCGATGGTGGCAGCGTCTGTCCCGAATACTGCTTTTCCGCCCATGTTCAGATAAACATACTCTATCTGAGGACTTGAAGATGAGAGATAGATACTCAAAGTCGCCCCAGGATTGCCATCTTCTGCTACAGTAGCCGGACTCAATGCCAAAGACACTGTGGGACCCGGATCATTGTCCAGAATGGTGAATGTCCGAACACCATCCCCTGCCGACACATCCGCATACATGCGATTGCTGATGAACGCCGAGAACGCTTCAGGTCCTTCATATATCGTATCCTCTCCCGGAGTCAGATACACCTGAGTTGCACTCTGCCCTGTGAGAATCGCGGTGGTAATATAGCCCGAAGTATTCGCACCATGAGCCGTATAATCCACATTGAGCTGCGCCTGATTATTGTTCGACGCGGCAGTGAACCCGATGATCAGCGGCGTATCCACAGATGCGGTAACTGCCTGTCCGTCAGAATTAACCAGATACGCATCCAGCCATCCGGCATACAGTCCTCCGCCTTCGCTGATTCTTCCGTTGGCAGGAGTCTGAGCCAGCTTGATATATACTTGCGGATCATTATCCAGTACGGTACCGCTGACTGTGCCTGCTCCGGCACTGACGTTATATGACCCTGAAGTGGCTATACTGACTGTGAATCCTTCAGTGCCTTCAAAGTATGCGTCATCAACTCCTTTTACAACGATACCCTGCTGACTGGCTCCGGTCGGAAGCACAAGCGTCAGTTTTCCATCGGTTCCGACAGTGCTGAAATTGAAGCCGCCATCCGTAGATACCTGATAATCCGCAAAGCTCGCTTTGTTCGCTGTGCCGGAAGTCAGACTGGTCTGTCCGTCTGTCGAGAACTGAAGCACAACTGTCTGCGGAGAATACAGGGATTGCACTGTGCCATTGGTGTCAGAGAACAAGCCCATTGTCAAATTGGCAAATCCGCCATTTTCTGCAAAAGCAAATGTTCCCGGATTCAGAGCGACTGTCAGTTTTTCATTGTCAATGATGGTTACGGTCTGAGCCGGACTTGCACTTGCCGTATAACCTGCACCGGTCAGAGCAGTTACAACCAGAGTTTCATTGCCTTCATACCGTGTGTCATCATACGCACTCAGCCACAACTTCACAGCAGTTGCACCTGCAGGAATCACGATACCATTGGTACCTGTAGCACCGGAATCAGCCCATGTACCCGGAGATGCCGCAGTTGCTCCCGATGTTGCATACTGAAAATCTCCCAAACCCGATACTGCGCCATAACTTGCAGTGCCGGATGTAAAGCTCAGGTTCACGGTAATGTCGTAATCAGCCGAGTAATTCAGATTGACCAGCATGGTGCTGGAATAACCTGTTGTAACGCCTGTTGTAACTTCCGCGATATTTCCGACAGTAGGCGTACTCAGCGTTACTTTCGCGGGACCGTCTCCGTCAACCAATACGCTGCCGGCTGAAGAAGCCATCGTGTAGCCGGTAAGATCACTGAGTCCGTAATACACTTTTCCGATGCTTGCAATCACCGACTCGGTATTTTCGATATACCCGTCTGTCAATCCGTTGATCTGAATATAGGAAATGCTCTGTCCCGGCGTGAACTTAATGTAATTGGCAGTTGTTTTATCCAGGGTATTACCGGAAATCGAGAAATCTCCTCCGCTGGTTACATCTCCGTTCCATTTAGCAACACTGCCGCCAACCGTAAAATCAAGCTTCACATAAGTATCTACTAACGCCCCATTCGTATCACCCAACGTTGCCCACAACTGCGTAAATCCGCCTTCGCTGAAAGATGTGGCACCAAAGCCCAAGGTGATCTTCGGAGCGTTGGCTTGGTCGTTATCCAGCAGGGTTGCCGTAAGAGCTGCACCTGTTACGGGATGAGCGCCCGAAGCCGTAACCATACTGACAACGACCAACTCCGGTGCTTCGAATACCGTATCGTTCACCGCGGACAAATATGCTGTGCCTTTGCTGAGTCCTCCCGGCAGAGTAACGACCATCTTCCACCAGTCATCGCTGGTATTGGTTGTTGCACCCGAATCCTGCATAATCGCAGCCTGCAAGCCGCCGGTTCCGACTACAAAATCCGCCTGTGTTACGGTGCCGGCAGTGCCAGCCATAGCATATATGTTATTTCCCGCAGTATAAACAGGTCCCAGACTCAGTGTTACAACAACGTCAGTGATTACGGTAGAACCCTGGCTCAGTGCATTTTTCAGATTGACATCGATACCCATAATACCGTCATTGTGTCCGCCTGTACCGCCGATAGTGAATCCGCCGCTTTCTCCGAAATTGAACGGTATTCCTGTCGTACTGCTCCAAGAACCGTTGCCGTATCCTTCGGTAGCATTGAGCGAAATCGAAACATAGGGCTTCATGGCGGTATCGCTCTCTGCAATACTGATGGTGGTAATATTGGCAGTCGTATAGTCCGCAAAGGTTACCAGATTGCGATAAGTACTGCCTACCGTTGCCAAATACGCGGTCATGGACTGATTCGACTCGTAAAGAGTATCGTCCACTGTCGAAACCTTAAACAGGTTGACAGAAGTCTGTCCCGCAGGAATCGTGAACACCTTGGTGCTTAAGGCATTAAGCGTACCGAAAGACACTCCTGCCGTGTCATACACCACAAAATCGCTGATATAGTTCGCATTTGTCGGTGTCAGATTAATGCCTACCGTGAAAGTGTCTTCCATAGGTCCGCTTAAGTTCAGCGATACCGTTGAGGTCAGAGGATAAGAACCGTCATTGGTAGATTCGGACAATGTGGCATTGCTTGCGATCAAAGAAATTCTGGGCGCTGTCTGGGCATCTACGACTGTCAGAGTCGAAGACAGATTGCTGCCTGCGATAAGATTCTGACTCGCCGTAACGTCAATGCCCATAGTCAGGCTTTCGTTTCCTTCATAAATCGCATCCAGCTTGGGCATCAGGACAACCGCCGCGCGGGTGGTGGTGGAATCGTTAAAGAATACACTGATAATACCATCGGTAACACTTTCCGCTCTGGCTGAAAAACCACCGTTTTCGTAGACGTTGACAGTATAATCATTGATATAGCTTGCCAATCCGCCCAATGTGATCTTGGCTTCAGCCACCAGTGTCGAACTCAATCCGTAGGCACTGGATATGTCCACATAGATAACACCGGTCGAATTGAACCCGCCCTTCTCATTGAGTACCTTGCTGGTATTCCCATAATTGGGATCCGTACCGGTATCCACCAAGGTTACTGTCGGCGCAGTGAAGTCATTGTCAATGATCGTGTAGTTCTGACTGAACGCGGCCGTGTCTTTCTTATAACCGGTGCCGTCCTGCAGTTGAACCAGAAAAGTTTCCTTTCCTTCCACCAAAGTATCAGACTGAGCTGTCACGGTAAAAACACCACCCGTTACGGTGGCAGGAATAATAACCGTATTGGCACCTCCGACCATGCCTATTGTTCCATAGTTCGCGACATAGTCTCCCGATCCCGATGAACCGAGAATTGCCATACCGGGAGATATCAGACTCTGAAACGTCAAGGTAACCGTCGTGTCAATCGCGGCTGTCTGCCCCAGAGAAATCATGAACGCGGTTGTGTTCGAAGAATCCTCCATCATCGTAACCGTACCACTGGTCACCAAAGACGCTGTCGGCATATCCGCATAGTCCATAATGGTAACGTTAGCGGTTTTGTTAGTACTGCTGACACTTAGACTACCTCCGGCATACGTCGCACTGCCCATTGTCAGTTTGACGATTTCGTTGCCTTCATACAAATTATCACTCTGTCCCAACACATTCAGTGCGATCTGAGTCGTATTCGGAGGAATCACGACCTGAAATGTATTCGGAGAACTGAAGCTGGGAAGATAGGTTCCCGCAAACAGAAAATCATTCAGGTATTGCGGATTCTGCACTTGTCCGGGAGTGGTGATGCTGTTATGGTCATAGGTAAAACTGACCGTAACGGGATCCTGCATTCCCTGAGTCATCGTCAGCAGAATCGTAGCTGTGCCTCCGTCTTCGGCAAGCGTTGCATTTGCCGGAGTCATCGATATGGTCGGCTTATCGCCGGTATCGGGTACGATTGATGCGGTATAGGTCGTGGCATCAGCGATTTCTATGGTATTCGTGCCTGATGCAACCGCATTTCCGATACTGATATTGATGGTCTCGGTAATGGTTTCGAAAACTCCGTCATTCAGAGCTTTGAACGTCAACGCTTTCTGAGTTTCACCGGGGCTGAACGTAACTACCAGTTTTCCGTCTGTGCCGACTGAAACAAGGCTGCCGCCGACAGATACGCTGTAATCCTGTCCTGTGGTAAGATAGGTTGCGCTTCCGCCGATTCCCAGTGTTACGGTTGTGGCGGTATTCAACTGACGATCCAAATTCAATTTGATGGTAGTCGTGTTGGGTGTTACAGTTTCGCCGATGGTCGCTGCGCTGAAACCGGGATACTCGACAAACAACTGAGCCGGACCGTTCAAGTCATCATCCGCAATGGTCAGCGTGATGCTGCTCGGAGTTCCGACTGATTCCGCAGGCAAAGGTCCGGTAACAGAAACAGCAGTTACGACAATCGTTTCATCCGGTTCGAGAATTTTATCTGTAATGGAACTGACTTGGAACGGCTGTGCAGTTGCGCCGTCGGCAATCACCACGGATTTAATCCCGGTATAATCAACGCCGTAAATCGCACTGTCTGTGGAATAGCTGAGATTTACCGTAGCGGCAACAGCCGGATATTCGCGCACTGCCTGAAGCATCGCAAATCCCGCAGCAGCACCTGATGTGGTTCCGCCTTCGGCAAACTTGAGACTGCTTCCGGCGCTTGCCAGATATACGGCAGGAGCGGAATACTGATCCACGATGGTAGCGGTTGCAACTCCGGCAGACGTATATAAACCTGGACTCGGCACAATCGCAATGGTCAGGGTTTCATCGCCTTCGTAGTATTTTCCGGTTCCATCGGTAAATGCTGTCAGGACAATGTTTTTAACCGTTTCCCCTGCTGCAAACACAACAGACGATGAGGTATAGCCGCTCATGTAATCCTGAGATGCAGAGTTCGGTGTTGCAGGTCCTGCGGTAGCCGTACCCCAGTTTGCTGTGCCGCCGTAAGCAAGATTCACCGTGGTCGGACTGCCCATCTGCTGGCTCAGAGACAAAGTGAAGGTTGTCGAGCTTCCTTCGACAAAACTTCCGCTGCCCTGAATAGACACTTTCAAGCCGGTATCAACCGTATTGTCAATAAGACCTGCGGATGCGGATGCGGATGCAGAAGCGCCGTTAGTTGCAGCCTGTCCCCATTTCCCGAGCAGTTTGACGGTCTCGGTGCCTTCCACATAAGAATCGGTTACGCCGTTGACTGCAAAGCTTTTGTTCGCAGTGGTATCGGTATAATCAACTGTCCAGTATCCGGCAGTATTCCATGCAGCCGCAGTGATAAGGTAATCGCTGTTGGCAGTTGCAAAATTGGGCGCAGTAGCATCCTGTGAGAGATACATCGTCTTGGTATCTCCCGACTGAATCGTTCCTCCGCCTGCAAGACTCAGTGTCAGCGTGGTGGTGTTGCCAGCACCGCTGGTTTCACTGAACGTGGCATTGGAAAACGCCATCGAAATCGTGGGAATATCGGCTGTATCGTCAATAATGGTAGCAGTCAAGGGACCTGCAGCAGTACCTACCTGCGCGTGCATGATGTTATTGACAGACAGCGTGAACGTTTCATTCAGTTCAAAATAAGGATCGGAAATTCCCGATAATACATAGCCTGCGGTCAGATATCCTTTGGGAATCGTTACCGTGAAGGTGTTGCCAGTAGTAGCCGTGGCACCCGAAACCGTGTAATCTCCTCCCAGATACGCAACACCGTTGGCTTTATCGCTGACACCGACAGTAACCTGCACATCTGTTGTTGCAACAGGCTGATTCAATGCCAGTACGAGGGTGGTCGGACTGACGCCTTCGCCCAGAGTGGTCTTGGTCAGCGACATACTGAGAGCCGGCATATTGCTGGTATCGGCATCGAGAATTTCCAATGTAAGCGGAGTTGCTGCGGTTATGGCAGCACCGACTGCATTGACAGGCGTGAGGACGATTTTTTCATTGGCTACCTTGCCGTCATAAATACCATCTGCCAGACCCTTGAACACCAGCATTTTCTGGGTTTCTCCTACAGCGAAGGTAACCAGATAACCTCCGCTGTAAGTCTGTGCGGCTATGCTGAATCCCAGATTCTGAGCTGCCGAATAGTCGGTATTGAAGGTCGCATCGCCTGAAGTTGCCAGATAGACCGATACGGGACTCTGCGGATTCGGGCGATCCAAATTGACATATACTGGTGCCAGAGTGTGTCCGAGTTCGTCCATGATCGTTGCGCCGCCTGCCACAATACTGACTGTCGGCGTAATCAGGTCTTTGATCGTAGCAAGTACTGACGGACTCGCTGTTCCGGGCATGACTGTCTGTGAAGGAATAACACTGACGCTGATGGTCTCATCCAGATAGTTATCCACCGTAGGTCCGTCCGTAAGCGGATTGAGGGTTATCTGCCCGATGTTGGATCCGGCACTAATTACAATGTAATCTGCCGGTGTCAGATTATAATCTGCGCCGTAAGATGCGGAGCCGCTCCAAGCGAAATTAACAGTTACATTGCTTGTAACCGCCTGAGTTGTCTGTGCATAAATAATAGGAGCCGGTGTCTGCCCTTCGTAAAACGAAGACGGAACTACGGTCAGATTGACCTGCGGCAATGTCCGGGTATCCACATTCGTGATGCTTGCTGTTGCGGTCGACGCGGATGTACTGACCGTCGCGTTGGGGCTTGTCAATGTGGCAATGATGGTTTCGGTCGGTTCGGTATAATCCGTGTCTGAGATACCTGTCAGAACAATCGTCTTGCTGGTAACCCCCACCGGAAAAGTCAGTGTATGTGCGGATGCGGTATAATCCACATTGTCTGTCGCAGTGCCGGTAAAGCCCAGATTGACGGTTACCGGAGATGTAAATGTGCCGCTCACTTCAGCAGTCAGCGTGGTGGTTCCCAAGTGTTCCGAGAAAGTGGCAGGACTGAACGGTTTCAGACTCACCGTAGGCTGATATGCCGGGTTTGTCTTGTTGACATTGATGACAACTCTGGCAGTGTCCTGAAGTCCTGTGGTATCTTTTGCTTCCAGTATCAGGCTGTATTGTGATGCTGCGGCATAGCTGACCGTCCCGTTAACCGTGATCTGTCCGGTGCTGTCAATGGTGAACGGCGAATTGTTGGTTCCGTAAGCGGCGCCTACGGGATTATTGCTGCTCCACACAATTTTATACGGGCTTGCGGCAAGGTTATTATCCGCGTCCGTAGCGGTAATCAGCGCAGGCGGAGTAACGACTGTACCTACTCCCGCACCTTCGTCCACATAAAACGTATTCGGAGATGGATCATTATACACCGGTACATTGTTTCCCGCCGCACCGATTTTGAAGGTGAAACTCAGAGAATCCTTGGATCCGTCAGCACTGTTCGCATAAATCGTAACCGGATAGTCGCCAACAGTCAAAGCGACTGAGGGCGTTCCATAGACCTGACGAGTAACCCCATAGAATTTCACGTTTCCAGTCGAGGTAATCAGTTGTCTTCCTGTAGCAGTCCACGGAGACGGCGCTGTATAAGTCAGCGCATCTCCATCCGGATCCGTAAAGGTATCTGCCGGGAACAACTCGTACGTTGTGATAGTTGTGCCGATCACCGCGCTCTGATTCGGGATGAGTTTGTTGCCGTGTCCCACGCTCGCCATGACGGAATCGAATTTTTCGATCCGATGATCGTCAAAATAGACTTTCTGAACATCAACATGATCGGTTTCCAGTGTCCAGTTACCGCCATGCGCTGCATTGCCGGTCAGATCCGAAGAGGCAGCCACATTTTTGCCCGTGAGTGTTTCAAGATCAGTAACAAACTTGATTCCGGTCTGATCTGCGGCAAGATTACATGCCAGAAGATCAATGCGTCCGTTGTCGGACAGATCTCCACTTACGGATTTCCAGAATGCCACCTGCTTGGCATCATGCAAAGTATCCGGCGTAGTAACATCCGTCTGTGTCAGGTGCAGATTAACATAGTCTCCGTTGCTGTGAACTGCAAATGCAATCGAATCAGCTTTGTGTCCTCCCAAAGCATCGTGAATCAGCTTTGCAAGCTCTTCGGTGCTTGTATTTGCAGCATCATAGCGAATCACCAGCACATCGTCTTTAGCTGCTGCTGCCAGATCATCCGCATCTTTGATTTCCGAAGAAATTACCAGAACATGCACGCCGGCATCATGAGTTCCCGAATCGGTAATATCTGCCAAGAACAAGGGCTGATGCGTATCCACGCTATGGTGATCCGCGCCGCTGTCTCCGTCATGATCTGCGTGAGCAAGATCGGGTGTTGCCTGATGATCCGACGCATGAGATGCCTGCATCATCAAATCGTATTCGTGGCGATCATACTGTTCTTTCTGCTGAAGCGCATCCAACGCCGCACCGTCGAGAACAATTCTGTCTTCCAGCCGTAACAGTTTAAACATAGCTGCCTCCTTGAGTTCTCTGATCCTTTCTGTCAATTCTTATATCAAAACCTTCCAAACTTTTTGACATGTCCATCCTCATCTGTTTCCTCCTAATCTTTTTTGCTTTCCGGCGGCTTGATTATATCTTTGGTCTGAATATCCGCAGGAACAGCATGTTCGTCAAATTCCATAAGATTTTCCCTCCATCGTCCGTAGTCCAATCCCAATGTAACCAAAAGCATATTATATGCGTTCAGCACATCGGTCAGGCTTCGATCCCTCTGAAGCTTTGCCACTACGGTTTCCATCATACGCTGAGTAACCTGAAGATCGGTTACGGTCCCCAGCTTGTTGCGCTCACGGCTCATATTCAGCAGATCTTCCGCAATGAGCCAAGCATTATTGTAAAGTCGGAACTGTTTTTCTTTGGCACGATAGTCATGCAATGCAATATGGACTTGTGCAATGATGCCTGCTGTCAGCATCAGACGCTGTGCTTTGACCATGCTGACAGTTTTGTCTTTGGCTTTCCAACTCATATACTTGGAAGGAATATCCAGAAAATTTTGAGCCACGCTGACACCGACCGAAGCCCATGTATTGTTTGCCAAAAACGAGTTGTAGTCATAATTCTGCGCAGCATCCAAACGGATGCTCGGAAACATCGAAAGCAGTACCGAGCGGGCATCATCCTGACGCACTTTTTCTTCCAAATCCGCAGAAAATAACTCCGGGCGATTGTTCAGCGAAACGATTTCTAGTCTGCGCGGATCGAGTTGAGAAGGCTCAGGCATGTTTTCGACAAATCCTTCAGCCGTGCTTTCACTTGCCAATTCAAAGCGGGTAAAGGGGGAAACTCCCATAAGCTTTCCCAATTCGATTCTAATACTTGCCATTTCGGATTGCAGTCCGTTGGCGGTGATGGACAGGTCCGACAACTGCTTCTCGATGCCTCTGGCAACCATCGGATCGATGCGTTTCTGAGCCACCAGTTCATCGGCTTTTTTCTTGTATTCCGCAGCTTCGGCTTCAATGGCTCTGACCCGTTCCAGATCTTTCTGGGTCAACACTGACTTCCAGTACGCATTGGACAAATCCAGAGCCAGTTTCTGAGCCTGGCGCACCCGCTCCATGCGTTTGATTTCCAAACCTACGACAGCCTGACGCGCTCTGAGATACGAAAGTCCGAAATCCAGAATATTCCATGACAGACGGATATCCATGATGCGGGTGGCTTTTTCCGAGTTCGTAGTACTCCCCAACACCTTTTTTCCGGTATAAATATCTTCGTATTCGGAAACCGCATACTTGCTCCGATATGCCAGATTGCCTGAGAAAGTGAAGTCCGGCAGCATATTCAGTTTTTCAGCCAACGCGCTGTCGCTTTCAATTTCCGCCATAATGCGGCTGATACGCATTTCCAAATTGTTTTCCAAACCTACCCGGATGACCTCATCCAATGTCAGAGGATCAGGAAACCTCATAGTTTCCCGCGCCTGAATTACCTTTAGGTCTTCAGCCAGATTATCCTGCCTCTGTTTTGCCAGATCCATCCTGAACTGATTGCTGCATCCGATAGGAAATACTGACAATATCAGCAATATTGATAACAGCCTGCTGCTGATTCCGATTTTTTTTATCTTCGAATTCAAATTGATTCGTTGCACCTCGCGCGATACTCGTCTTGCTCCTGACGCTATAGAAATAGCATTCGAGCCATATTCTCTATATATTTTTTTCACGCATGTCAATATTTTTTAAAATGAAATGACGGATTCTATTGCTGATACGGATATTTATTCGGTATGGAAATTTATCTGATTTTATATGCAAATACCATACCACTATCCGATCCGCAACTTACAGAATTCCGGGATCGATAAGATCGAAAAATCCTACCGATCCGTCAATCCCGAAAATTCCGGTTCGGATAAAAAAACAGATATATCTCAACCGAACCTGTTTGAGCCTCTGCTATTCATTCTTTTCAGGTGCGGGTATTAACTCTTTTTATAAGCATCCGATTCACAGCAATAAATTGCCTTGCTATGAGGGATAGTCTTTGCAAAACGATATGCAACAGCCGGAAATTAATTTTATAGATAATGATGACTATGTAAATCAATCATTTACTATACATTCCTCCCCGTACCGGATGGATCGCGGCGCCCGGAGCCAGCTTTTTTACAGGTTCCATGTAGCCGACCGGCAGACCGGACGCGGGAATGGTTCGCTTGCTGATATCATACAGACTGTCGCCGTGATTGACCCGCATGGAATAGTTTCTTTCCTGGCTATAAGACGCCTCTCCTCTGGGAACGCTTTCGACCGGAAGTTCTTGCGGAGACGGCGGCGAATATGACGGATAGCTTGTGGTATCGGTATAGGAATATACCGGCTCGCTTCTGCGTTTCTTTTTGGCGATTTTTTTGCGTACTGGCTTGGCTTTGGGGGAATCCGACACCGAAGCGGCTGCCATCTTTTCTTCCTTTTTCGGAGATTTGACTTCCGCAGATGGTTTCCCGCCGCAGCAGGCTTCTGTTTTATCCAAACGCGTTGCCAAAGCATCCAGTTTTTTCGTGTGTTCCGCATTTTCCGCGCTCAGTTTTTTATCCAGTTCTTCGAAGCGTTTTTCAAAAGCCGCAATTTTTTTGGCAAGATCGGCAATCTGATCGCCTCCGGCAGTAGCAATTTTTCCGCCCACCGTTGCGGAACGGGTTTCGAGTTTTTCGATTCTTTCGCTGATATTTTTGGACGGTGTCAGAAACATCACAAACAGGGCAGTCAGTGCAACCAGCCATAATGCCATCAGCACCATCGGCAGCAGATTTTTCTGAGAACTTTTGGGAGCAGGTTTATTTGCCATAAGATTCATCTCCTCTGAAAATTTTTGGAATCCACCATAAAAATATTTAAGTCTATGAAAATCCTTGCAGCATTATCGTCATATTACATTTTTTGCCTGAAAGTCAACCCGAAAGCATGAGGATCAGCCATAAACTTCTCAAAAACATTCCAAAACTTTTCTCTGATCTCATTGCTTTCTTTGAGAATTTCATGGCGGGAGTCGGAAATGTGTATCATTTTGCAATCTGGCATCCGTGCGCACAGCCGCGCCTGAGATCGGGTACAGACCACTTTATCATCCGATGCGGAAATTACCAATATCGGTATAGCTATTTTCTCGATATATCCGGGCTGAAAAATCAACTCGGTCGAATCGAATGTGGCAGATAACCACTGATAGGTAACACCGCCCAGGGCAAGATTCGGATTTTTTTCAATCTCAAAACGTTCATCCATAAACCGCCGGAAATCCGAAGTCAGTTTATTGTTTTCAAAACTTTTCCGGCATGAAGCCCGATAATCCCCGCATCCGATGGCATAATTTTCACCATATCCAAATTTGACCGCAAGCTCTGCCAATCTCCTCGCAAACCACAGCGGATACGGAAATGTACAGATGCCGGTCATAGGGGAAAGAAGTATCGCTCTGTCGAATATTTTCGGATAATCATGCAAATATCGGATTGCAATATGTCCTCCCATCGAGTGTGACAAAATTGTCAGAGGGCGGGCAGCACGGGGAAGAACTATCTCATGCACAATTCGATTCATATCCCGGACATAATTCGCATAATCTCGCACATAGCCTTTATGCGGATGCCCGATCAGGCGGCTCGACAAACCCTGTCCGCGCCAGTCAAAGCTGAATACATCATAGCCCTTGTCCGATAGTTCTCCTACGGTTTCCCGATGCTTTTCCAAAAACTCGGATCTGCCGTTGAGAAACAGAATGGTGCCCCGCAATGGCTTGATTTCGGACAAAGAAAATCCGTAGCGAATCCGAACCTGATCTTCTGTCTGAATATAATCGATGTACTGCATCCGAATCTTACGCGCCGCATTTCAGGGTCTCGATACACCGATCTTTTTCGAGCCAGAGAGCGTTCAGCCAATTCTGAAAATATTCCCGAAATTCCGAGTCGTTGAAGTAATCGCCCAAAATTTCTTTGGAAATGGGAAGACTCTCGATCTTCACCCGGATATCGCTGACTTTGCCGCAGAGAAACTGCCAGAATGTCTTGGCACCTTGAGGATACACGATGGTAACATTCAGAATTTTATGAAGATGCTCGCCCATCGATGCCAATACAAAGGCTGTGCCTCCGGCTTTGGGTTTTAACAGGTTTTTATACGGAGATTTCTGCCTGAGATGTTTCTCAATGCTAAAGCGCGTGCCTTCCACAAAATTCATAATCGAAACCGGAATACTTCTGAATTTCTCACAGGCTTTTTTGGTAATTTCGATATCTTTGCCTCTCAGATGCGGATTTTTTGCAATAAATTCGCTTGAATAACGTTTCA
Organism: uncultured Desulfonema sp.; assembly: GCA_964564775.1. GTDB lineage: Bacteria > Desulfobacterota > Desulfobacteria > Desulfobacterales > DYRC01 > DYRC01. The sequence continues at coordinate 16,163 of CAZMDM010000269.1, forward strand.
TAAACGGGTAATCCAATGCCCACCAGATCAGACCCATAATCGGCACCCAAATCAGTTCTTTTTTGACAAAAAACTTCAAAAACGGGATTTTCCGGTTGAAAACTTTTTGCAGCACCAGAATATCCACCCATGACTGATGATTGGACAACACCAGATACCACTCATCGAGGCTGAGTCCTTCAAGCCCCTGAACCTCCAAGCGGGTTTTATTGGTAAGCCGTTGATGGAAAACGTTCACCGAAATCCAATTTGTGGCACTTCCGTCTATGAGGATATTGCAGACTTTCCGCCATGATTTTATCGGGATCAGCAATTTCAACAGCGTCATTACAAAGATAGGAATCATCCAAAACAGGGTATTCAACAGATACATCAGAAACGAAATACATCCGAGCAGCGTTCCCGGCAAAAAACTGAACATGATTCATCATCTCCTTAACGTAATTTACGGAAATTTGTCATATTCTGCCTGACAAGTCAATAGAGCTCTTTCAAAACTTTTCTATTTACGTCCGACATGAACCCCACCTGAGCTTGCCACTCTTTGAAGGATTTCATTCGTTTTATGCGGGTCTTTGCAGACTTCAAACATCCATACACCCATCTTGCCCCAGTTGCTTACAGCCTCACACCAGCGTTTTGCTGCTTCATATTTTTCAAGGTCTTGCTGAGATTCATGTCCTTTGACCTCCAAGAGGATTGTTTTGCCGTTTGTCAGCTTTACAACAAAATCCGGCAAATAAGCATGTTGACTAGCTCCGAATTGATATTCGATGGACAGCCCCAGATGATCGTTTTTGGCATAAGAAACAACCAGATCGCTTTGTTCAAGATGATAAACCACAATACTTTCCCAGCGAAAATTATCAAAAACTACACGATTCACATGGCTTTTTATAGTCGGTTTTGTTTCTCGCGCTGTTCTGAAAAGCACCTCTTTGGTAGAGCCTCTGGGTCTGAATCGCTCCAATCTCGGAAGCAGCGGAGCTTCTCCGGCAGATTTATCAGGACGGATGGCGTTGCACAGACGTTCAACCACGCGCTGTGTATAGATTTCAAGACCGAGTTCACGCTGATCCGCACCCTCATATTTTATCTTACCGCCTTTTTCAAAAGGCTTCACATACGCTTTGACCATACGGAGAACCTGCGGAAACAATGCGTTTCTTGCCTGCATTTTGAAATCTTCCTGATTCAGCAGTGCAGCGGTAATCTGCAATGCAATAGCATAATGAATCTGCTGAAGACGGATACTTTTGTAAAATTCCTCTCGGGTCTGCTTCTCCCGTGTGCCGGGAATCAGAGAACCGACAATCATTTCGGTCGGCTGAACATTCGGGGCTATGGTTATAGATTCGATGTTTGTAAGATCGGCAGTAATCTTGTGTTTTACCTGATAGACAAACCCCTCTACTCTCGGAAATTCGATCATCAGGGCTTCACGATCCGGCAATGCTTGGACAAGCTTGGTTTCTACGGTTTCAGGCTGCTTGACCGGCTTTTTTCTGACCGGAATCACTTCAAACGGAATACCATACACATCCACATATTCCGGCACGGTCATGTCATCATATTGAATCCTTCTGAGTCCTCTGCCGACCACCTGCTCACATAGCAGTTGAGATAAAAACGCGCGTAATCCCAAAATCTGCGTTACATTGCGGGCATCCCACCCTTCGGTCAGCATAGACACAGATACCACGCAGCGCACATGCTGACCCGGCTCTCCTGCTTTGCCTACGGTGCTGACTTTCTTCCGCAATACCTCAGCCGCTTCTTTTTTTGTATTGCCTTCATTGCTTTCCGCTTCACTGAGCAGTTTGCTGTCTATACGGATGGTGTATTCTTTTTCAGGGGTGTTGGATAGCAATTCTGGGAAAAGCTTGCCGGTTCCGAATACTTTCCGTTTTTGCTTTTTACCCTTTTCATCCGAATATTCTTCCCAGCGTTCCCCACTGATATACTCGTGGACAATCTGGGCAATATCCGTATTATCACAGACAACGATCATCACCGGAGGAATTTCACGGTTTTCCTTCTGAAACTCCTCAAATGCTTTTTTCCACTGTCCTGCCAGTTGTACCAGTGCGCCTTCGGCTTCCCGTAAAATCGCTTCAGGTTTGGGTTTTCTGGCGGCTGTTGCTCTCTGGCTTGGCGGAAGCTTTTCGTTTATCCACTGCCACAGAGCATAATATTCCGGCACAGGTCTTCCCGAATCGGTGTCTGTCGGAATCTGCGGAATTTTCACAATGCCGCATTCAATCGCGTCCACCAGACCAAAATCCGAAATAATCCAAGGTAACGGACTGCCTTCGGGATAACCGCTCCCCTGAATATAATACGGTGTTGCGCTGAGGTCTAAAACCATGCTGATTTTCCGGGCATCATTGATTTTATCAAGCCCTGAAACCCATATTGTTGCCTGTTGTATGTCGGATCGAATCGTTTTGGAATGAAAAAGCGTCGCACTCCCTGCGGGGCGATACGCATGGTGCGCTTCATCATTGATCACCAGAATGTTCTTTGCACTGCCCAGAGGCTTTAAAACTCTGTTGGCAAAGGCGTTTGAGCTTTCTTCGCCTCGCTGTGGATAACCTCTTTTTTCAGAATCATTCTTTTCAGCAAACTGATGCCAATTGGTGATAAAGATTTTTCCCTGTCCCAAAGCCCCTTTCAAAGCAGACGGAACCAGATCAAAATCATCATAGTAATTGCCTTTTGCACCCGGAATCAACGCCCGATTCAGATTATTGTCATCTGCATCTGGTTTCACAACACCGCCCAACCGCTCTTTGACCGTAAGATTCGGCGTTACAATCAGAATCGCATCCGAAAACTCTTTCTTTTTCCGGTTATGAACCTTATTCAACACGCTCCACGCAATAATCATTGCCATTACAACGGTTTTGCCGCTTCCGGTTGCCATCTTCATGCAATATCGCGTCAATGCAGGAAATCCTGGATCATGAGGTTTATCTTTCGGAATTTTTAATTGCTGTTTATTGACTTCAACAAGCCAGATCAGCGTTTCAATGGCTTCAATCTGACAAAAAAATAACTTTCTCTCTCGTTCCGGGGCTGTCCAATGCCGAAGCAACTGACCGCTGATATGAGAAATGCCCTGATATCCGCCATCCCGCCACTGTTTTACGCTTGCCCGGATTTTATCGGCAAGTTCCAACTGCACCATTTCATCCGGGGAAAACAGATTCGCTTGTCCGATCCTCTTGCTGCTTTGGCTGCGCGAATAATAATTTGCAGGACGGCGAGACCGCTCTTTCACCGGCGTTCCAGTATCATCGCTATATCGCCAGTGAAAACGAGGTTCTTCAAACGGAGAATTGATAATCGGCTCGTCAACAATCAGGCTTCGGTTCTGTTCCATGTTTTTCCTCAATGGCAGTTTCAATGAAAATCAGATAAGCCTTGAAACATAGACAAAATCTGTTCCGGTGTAACGACTCTGATGGGCGCGTTCCGATAATCTTTAATATTTCTGCTTACAATTACAGAAGCATCACAGGAAATCGCAGCAGAACATTGCATAGCATCTTCAAAATCATTCATCGGCAAATTAATCGCTACCGAAATATCCCGATTTGAAGTCGGAGGAATCTGCATAAATTGACATAAATCCGCAATAAATGTTTTTGCCTCCTCTCTGCTCTTTGCTTTTGCAGCAATATAATAAAAATTTGCTATCGAATGCCATGCAATAAAACCAACTCCCGGATGAGATTCAAGATAGTCAAGCAATTCACCCGATGTATTGCAGAAAGGTTCACGCCCCAATCCTACATCCAATAACACATCACAATCTATCAAAATTTTCATAGCTTGTAGCGTTCTTTCAGATAATCTGACCGTGCATCAGTACAGGTATCTTTAAAATATCCACGCCATTTCTGAGAAAAAGTTCGTTTCTCTGGTAAAGACTGAACTTCTGCCATCTTCTTATAACCCTCAAACTGTCCGAGATAATCACAAATCAGTTGTTCTAACGTTTTATTCATGGCGTTTGCCGCATGAGAGGCTTGCTGAAACCGATAGTCATCAATTGAAATAGTGATATTCATTTAATCCTCCTTTAATAAATTATGATTGCCTAAAAAAAGCGGCGCTCTTTTACTCACAGCTTGATAACCTTCATCACCTCGTTGCCACGCGGATCAATCACCTTTACCGCCGCTCGCTTATATTTTCCAGCTTGAAACGGCAAAGAAGTCTGACCGGTCAGCAAATCAAACCGCTCTTTATCCAAAGAACCCTTCAATACCCGCTCGATCTTGCTCCATGCCGATTTGTCCGGAAAAAATGCCTGCATGATATAAAACGTCTGTCCATCATAATCCGTATCCACAAACCACGCAGCAACACGCCCCGCATTTTCCGAATGCACCGTGCCGTCAATCGGATCATACACATCCACGCCCAACAGTTTTATCACATATTCGCCATTTTTCTCAACAAGTTCAATATCCGGCTCTCCGAATACGGAAAATAACTGGCTGCTGCTCGTTGTCTTCAACAGGCTCTTTCCTTCGGAATCCGTCAGCAAAATGTCCGGGCGGATATGCGACGCGCTGGCTTTGGCTTTGAAATTGAGATTAGGATTTTCGGCAATAATCGCATGAGCCTCCGGTTCAAACGCAAAACCGCAGAAAATCACATCATCATAACCGCCGATATTTGCCTCCCGCAGACCATCCAAAACCTGAATCCCGGATATTGCCCCGTGCAAAGGTCCAAAAGAGACAGCTACCCGCCGCCCGCTCGAATTTCCTTCCGCATGAAGAATACCGCCGGAACGAGCAGAAAGCTCGTCAAACATCATTTTCTTGTTGTCCGGGAAAGTTACACCGTCTTTCTGCAATAACCCAATAAGATAGGGAATATGATTGTCTTCCGACAAAGATTCCGCTACTTCGGGCGTTTCAACATCAGGCAATTCATAATCCTCAATCGGCGGACAAATAGCTTCTACGG
>CAZMDM010000270.1:0-7883 GCA_964564775.1 uncultured Desulfonema sp.
GCGTATGTCTGCCTTCAATACCCGTTTCAGGGCGATCGTTATTTTCGTGTTTTGCCTCTTATTGTCTTCATGTTCGAGCCTAATCTCATCCGCAGGCACAAAATTTGCCGTTAATCTGTCTTCTGCCATTCTCAATCATAATGATTCGGAAACCGTGAAACAAGCCGCGCCCGCGTATCTTCTGATGACAGATGGCTTGCTCCGAGACAATCCTGACAATATCGCTCTGCTTCAAAGTGCAGCAATGCTTTATACGGCTTATGCGGATGTGTTCGTGAAAGACAAAGACAGAGCCAAAAAACTGAGCGACAGAGGGCTGGAATATGGTTTCAAAGCAATCTGCCTGCAAGATGCTTCGTTTTGTTCTCTGAAAGATAAAAAATATGAAGAATTTGAAAAAACAATCTCATCTTCGGCAGTCGGAGATGTTCCGGCATTATACACGCTCGGTGTTTCATGGGCAGGATGGATCAAGGCACATCAGGATGACTGGAATGCAGTAGCGGATATTGCCAAAGTGGAAGCTGTAATGCGTCAGGTGGTGAAGCTCAATGAGAAGTATCAGGAGGGGTCTGCTCATCTGTATCTGGGAATTTTGTCAACTCTGCTGCCTCCCGCGTTGGGCGGCAAACCCGAAGACGGCAAAGCGCATTTTGAAAAGGCGATTTCGCTTTCAGGTGGCAAAAATCTTGCAGCCAAAGTCGCGTTTGCCAGACAATATGCCCGTCTGGTATTCGACAGAGACCTGCATGATCAGCTTCTGAAAGAGGTTCTCAATGCAAAACCCGATCAGCCGGGCTATACGCTGATGAACACGCTTGCACAGAAAGAAGCTGAGGAACTGCTTCAGAGTGCGGAGGGATATTTTTAACCCATCGGATCAAACAGCCCTGAATCGCACCGAGTGTCAGAACAAAAACTCCGCAGGCTGAATATTGTAATCTGCCGGATGAAATGTTCTGACAATATTTCTCAGATATTTGCCGGTCTGAGCTACTTTTTCATTCAGGTCAACTGTCGCGCCTTTTCTGAAATCTCCGTTTTTATACAATAGAACCACAATGGGTCTGCTTTTTTTTCCGTTTCCCGGATTTTCCGCTACCAGTCCGAACTCTCCGGTATCGAGCTTCAACAGAGTTCCTACCGGATAAGCCCCCATCATATTGATAAAAACTTTGAGCAGAATCGGATCGAAATCTTTTCCCGCACCCTTGAGCATCATTCCGAGCGCCTGATCCGGGGGCATTACAAAACGGCGATATATTCTGGGGGATGTAACCGCATCATACACATCCGCGATGGCAATTATCCGTCCGAAAAGAGAAATCGGCTCTTTTCTCGTAGTCTGGGGATAACCCGAGAGATCGAATTTCAGATGATGTTCGAACGGGGGAAGAAGCAGTCTGGCTTTTCGGTCCGGCGAGGCATTGACTTTGACAATCATACACACACTGTTCATCGCGTGCTTTTTCATTTCTTCGAATTCTTCGTCAGTCAGTTTTCCGGCTTTATTCAGAATATTTTTGGGAACTTCGATTTTACCCAGATCATGAAGCATTCCGCAAAGTCCCAGTCTTTCCAGAGATTTTCTGGATAAACCGATGCGTTTTCCGAGACACATGGATAAAATTGCCACATTCAGGGAATGGCGATAGGTGTAATCATCATAGACACGGATGGTACTGAGCGCAAGAAACAGAGGTTCATCCTCACTCATCAGATCAACCATGCTCTGGGCAACCCGAAGCGTTTTTCCGATACCTGCCCGATTCTGAACCGAAAGCTTGGTAACAATCTCTTCCACCGATGCCAGCGCATACGTGTAAGTTTTCAGCAATCTCTCCCGTTTATCCTCTCTCTGCTTTTTCATAACAATTTCGGGAGCAATAATACCGCACCACAATAGTCCGTGTTTCTGCAACTGATGATCCAGCCATTCCGGAGGCTCTTTCTGTTGTTCCGAGCAGTTCAGTATCATCGCAACATCGAGGATATCCCGGATACTATCGTCTTTCAGATGGGGCGTATAAAATTTCAGTCCCTGAAGTCCGCGCTTTTCGAGATACGCGGTCATCTGATCGTAAATATTGATATTTTCACGGCGATATATCAGCTTTTCTTCGTCAATATAAAGCTTTCCGCGAACAGACTGAAGAATCAGTTCGCCCTGCTTGTTACCCAGTTTGCGGATAAGACGGATAAACTTTTCACAGGATTCGACTATCATCTGATTGTTTTCATGGTGAATTTTTACTATATGAAGAATTCTGTAAAACAATCGGACAAACATTTCCTGAAAAAAATGATCTTTTTCAGAATAATCACTCATCACTTCCCTTTGTTGCTTTCCGATATGCCTGCCGGATTGCAGGGATCGGGCTTTTACATGCTTTTGCCAAAAGCGTGTTGGATGCTATTGTGCCGATTTCAGTCAACGCACATGCGGCTGCCTCACGTTCCGAAGAACACTCGGAACTGAAGATGGAAGACCATGTCCGTTCGAATAAAATCTTTTCGAGAAAAGGTAAAGAGTTATCTGAGCCACACTTTCCAAGCACTTTGAAACACTGTAAAATATGTCTATGATCTTTATTCTGAAATTGGCAGTTCCGAAGATAGTCAAGCAGTGATGACTCCGCGTGTATATCTTTTTTACGCCCCAGATATTCCGAAACTATGTTACGAACGGATTCTGCAGGATCATCGAGACAGCGAACCAGTACCTTGAAAGAAGCGTATCCTGTCGAAAGCAGGGTATTGAGCGCATATCTGCGAACAGGTTCAGACGGATCCGACAGCGTTTTTACCAGCAGGTCTTCCGCGTCCCGTGTTTTCAAATAGCCCAGGATATAAATGAGCCGTTTTTTCAAATTTTCATCGGATTTTTTCATCAGATTCTCCAACGGACGGATATCTTTCTTTGCCATAAATCCGATAATCTCCATGATACACCGCCGAAGCTCTGAAGATTTCGACTCCGAAAGCATCATCCCCAAACTTAAGATGGATTCGGGAAGCATATATCTGAACATGGTTCTGAATTGCGATATCCGGATGTCCGTCAATCCTTCCAATATCGGACGGACATGTTTCAACAGATCGGTCATCTCGGAACCAGATATATCGATAAAAAACTGATTGAATAACGGGAACGCCCATGGTTTTTCACTCTGACAGATAGCCGCGAACTTGTGCAGACGTTTGAGGAATTTAATCAGTGCTTCAAATTCTGCCCGTTTGAAAACTTCCTGAAATTCCCGCTTCAGAAACTCGAATGTCGCCCTGAAATCTTCCTCGCTTTTCTGTTCTTCAAGGATAATCATCAGCACATCAAGCACATCTTTACTCTTATCTTCATTTTCCTCGCGGAAAACCATCTGTTGAAGAATAGCGATTTCAGCAGCACTCAGTTTCCATATCTCGCTGTCAGACATGCAACTGCTGACAGAATAAGCATCCGCAGTTTGTTTTTCCGATGATTCCGAATCTTCTGCTTTCCGATCCTCTTTCTGTTGTCCTCGAATTCGGAAAAGCTCTTCCACGCTTATTGCATGCCCTTCCCAGAAAACATCTTCAGCTTCATATCGCAGATGAGGAAGATTGGCTTCCCATAAAGCAGTTACAAGATCACCGTCTGCATCATCATCCAGAACTTTGTATTTCTTAAATATTTTAAAAAATTCCGTAATTTCTTCAACCTCGATACCACCTTTGAATTCTATCCACCTTACCCCGTCCCGGAACAGCACGGATGCAAACTTTTCGGTTTTGCCGGATTCATTCCAGACAGTTTCCCCTCTGAATACCATGCGGTCGTTTTCGATATAAAATCTTAAATATCTGTAATAATTAAAAAAATCATTAATAACAGAAATGAGTTTTTCCGCGGATTTCCGGTATCCGCAATGATATTCAGGGTAAAGCGCGGAGTTTTTAAGGGCTATCAGGAATACCGTAATAATCTTTCTGACTGCCTTTACTTCCTCGTCTGGTACTGAGCCTGCGATTTCCGTGCGGGAATCCGGATTTTCCATAATAATATCCAAATAATACTAACAATTATGCTCTGATTTCGGTTTTATCGGCAGAGGCGTTGTACCGGAATCAGTCCATCAGAGAGGTATTGAATCGCTTCAGACTTAAATAATAGGCATATAAAAATGCGCCCATCACAATGGTCAGCACCACGCTGGCTGCGGAACCGAAGGGCCAGTCTCTGGCAGTCAGAAACTGATTTTTGATAAAATTGCCGATCATTACGGACTTTGCACCGCCCAGCAGATCGGGAATATAAAACAATCCGAGCGCGGGAATAAACACCAGTGTGCATCCGGCAATGATGCCGGGCATGGTCATGGGCAGAATCACCTGCCGGAATACCTGCGTAGTACTTGCGCCCAGATCATACGCGGCTTCGATCAGGCGTTTATCCAATTTTTCGATAGAGGCATACAATGGAAGGATCATAAACGGCAGCAGTGTATAAACCAGCCCGAAAAATACCGCAGTTTCCGTATAAAGAAGCGTGAGAGGCTCATCAATAATTCCCAATACCTCCAACACAATATTGATCAATCCGTTGGCTTTGAGCAGAATAATCAGCGAATAGGTGCGGATCAGGGAACTGGTCCAAAACGGGATAATAATCAGCACCATCAGAAATTTCCGAATATTTTCCCGGGTTCTGGCAAGCAGATAGGCAAAGGGATACGCAATAATCAGGCATGAGAGCGTTGAAACAAACGCGTACCAGAAAGAATCTATGAAAATTCTGAAAAACATCGGATCGAAAAATTTGCGATAACTTTCCCATGTAAAAACAGTTTTAACCAGCAACACCTCGTCTCTTTCCAGAAAACTGGCGATCACAACCATAAGATTCGGCAGAAACACGAATATCGTAATCCAGAAAAAGACAATCCCGATAGCCACACGTCTGAATATGCTTTTTTCAGTCATCGTTCAGCACTGCCTCCCATCCGTTCACCCATGTAATACGGACTTTTTCACCGGAATCATAGCGAATTTCTTCCGAATCCTCGTTGAAAAACGCGGTTACCAGAATCTGCTTTCCGCTGTTCATTGCCACAATCAGATCAACAGTGGTTCCTTTGTAAATCATTTCCTGAACACTGCCTTCCAGACAAGGCGTTTCAGAAGCATCCGAAATTCTTTCCAGCACAATATCTTCGGGTCTGAGCAGGATTTTGATATTCTGTCCCGGTGAAAATCCTTTGGAATTGAGCAGGCTGAATTTCACGCCTTCGATATCCGCTGTCATCCGACCATTTTCAACCGACATCACTTTTCCATCGAACACATTGATTTCGCCAACAAATTTTGCCACAAACATATTGATCGGGTCTTCATAAATGCTTTTGGGCGTTCCCTGCTGCTCGATTTTGCCGCGATTCATCACCACAATCCGATCCGACATGGTAATGGCTTCTTCCTGATCGTGAGTTACAAAAATAAAGGTGATGCCCAGTTTACGCTGAAGCTGCCGGATTTCAAGCTGCATTTCTTTCCGCAACCGATAGTCCAACGCGCTTAAGGGTTCATCCAGCAGAAGCACCAAAGGCTGGTTGACAAAAGCTCTGGCAAATGCCACGCGCTGCTGCTGACCGCCTGAAAGCTGGTGCGGACGACGGTTTTCCATGCCGGATAATTTCACCATATCCAATGCGGCTCTGACTTTATCGTCAATCTCTTTCAGAGCGGTTTTTCTGATCTTCAGCCCGAAAGCGATATTGTCATATACGCTCATGTGCGGAAACAGGGCATAGCTCTGAAACACGGTATTCACATCCCGCCGGTTGGGGGGAATCCCGTTGACTCTGACGTTGTTGATAAAGATATCACCGAGTTCCGGGTTTTCGAATCCTGCGATCAGCCGCAGAATCGTGGTTTTGCCACAGCCTGACGGACCCAGCAGCGTCAGAAACTCGCCCGGATAAATATCAAGGCTGATATTGTCAACTGCTGCGGCTCCGTCAAAAAATTTGCTGACATGTTTCAAACTGACAATCGCTTGCATGATTTTTTCCTTTGCCATGAAGAATCATATTCGGAAATCGCTATAAGTCAACCATTTAATTGCGGGAAGACGATTTTTTCAGAAGACTGTATCACAGAATATCGGTCTGATCGAAAACCAATTGCATTTTATCATTCCTAATGAAATAAAAGATGTGTTATTCTATATCACAGAAACAGAACTTCACAAATAGAGGTAAGCCGATGACTTTCATGGATATTTTGTTATGGTACAATATCGGATATGTCGGAACCTTCATATTGGGGCTGATTTTTCTTGTGATGGCAATTTTCGGTTCCGAAGCAGGGGACGGTTCTGCCGAACACGACATCGAACATGAGATTGATCACGATGTGGAGCATGACATTGAGCATGATGCGGATCACGATGCCGAACATGATATCTCTTCCGGCATGAAGCTGACGATTGCCCATTCTTTTCTGAGCATTCTGGGAATCGGGCGATGTCCATTTTCGATCATTATGATGAGCTTCTTTTTCCTGTTCACCTTCATCGGTCTGAGCGCGAATATCCTTTTGAAATCATCGCTTGCCGCGTTTCCGATATACGGCATGATGAGCTATATTTTCTCGATGATTCTGGGATTTTTTCTCACCGGAAGGCTGGCAGGAATCATCGGAAAGCTTATGCCGACCTGTGAGACATACATCAGACAGGAATCTTCGCTGGTCGGAAAACTCGGAAAGTCCGTCTATAGCTTCACAGAGGACAGAGGTTATGTGCAGATATATGATGATACAAAGACATTGAAGGAAATCAGCGCGGAAAACATTGATCCGTCTCAATCTATCCGAGCCGGTGATGATGTGCTTATTGTGGATTACGATTCGGAAAAAAGGGTATTCAAAGTTACACTTGCTCCGAGCGAACTGATATCAAACCGTTAATGAAAGGAAAGTATCATGGCTGACAAACAAACCATCCGTTATGAAAGGTCCGACGAGTCAAAATCAAAAAGTTTTCCGGCATCAATGGTATTCTGGCTGCTGGTCTCTCTGACGCTGATTATCTTTCCGCTCACCAGCAGCAAAATGCAGCCGCTGTCCCAGATTGGGATGATGGCAGTCGGTTTCGTCTCTCTGCTGATGATGACGATTATTATTGTGATTACAAAGCTTTATCAGAAAGCGAGTGCCAATACAGCCCTTGTCAGGACAGGATCAGGAGGCATCCGGGTGATTCTGGACGGAGGCGTATTTTTCATTCCGGTTCTGCACAAAATGCTTCAGATCAATCTGGAAACCATGCGTCTGGATGTGGTGAGAAAAGGAACCGAGGCATTGATCACCTCCGACTTTTTACGGGCAGATTTGGGCGCGCAGTTTTACATCAAAGTTCAGCCTACCGAAGAAGATATCATCAGTGCTGCCCGTTCTTTAGGTGAAAAATCCGTAAATGAGACATCGGTGAAAGAACTCGTATTCGATAAACTGGTTTCTGCCTTGCGGACAGTAGCGGCGAAATCCACTCTCTTCGATCTGAACAGCGAGCGGGAAAAATTTGCCAAAGATGTCAAAGAAGCCGTAGAAAGAGATTTGAAACACAACGGACTGACCCTTGAATCGGTTACGATTTCGAGTCTGGATCAGACAGACTTGAGCCAGATGAATGCCGCGAATGTGTTCGATGCTCAGGGGCGGAAACGGATTGCCGAAATCACCCAGTCTGCCGCTGTCGAGACCAATCGCATGGAGCGGGAAGCGGAACAGAAAATCAAGGAAAAAAATGTCGAAACCCAGCAGCAGGTTCTCAATTATGATCTGAAACTTCAGAAATCAGAGGCGGATCAGGCAAGAGATGTCAGCAATGCCAAGAGCGAAGCGGA